>JAFUXY010000492.1 GCA_017477005.1 Lachnospiraceae bacterium
CTACAAAGACGATGTCGATAAATTTGAAGAGGAAAAAGAAAAATTTTACGAGGAGGTTGTTTTTTCGGACGAAGCACCCGATATAAATGCATATAGGGAATACTATGAAAGCATCGAGCCGGACAACGCAGAGCAAATTTATCGGCAGATTATTGAACAGCAGCAGGCCAGCAAGCAGATTCAGGAGTTTGCGACGACCTATTCCACGATGGATGCTTCGGAGGCCGCAGCCATTTTTGATACGATGTCTGACAATTTGAAGCTGGTGTCGCGTATCTTGGGCGCGATGAGCGTTGAAGAGCGAAGTCAGATTCTTTCGGCGATGGACAAGGAAAACGCGGCCAGACTCACAGAGTTGATGGAGCCATAGCATTTCATAGGATTCCTTTCATACCGGCCATATGGAAATGGCAGGCCCGACACGCTATGGATGGCATTTTTACGGGTAGAGAAATAGGGGAACTGTTGCAAAATCATTTTCTGTTTTGCGTGAATGATTCTGCGGCAGTTCCAGGCTACAGAAAGGAGGAAATGCCATTGACAGTGAATATCAACTTGTCATTTAATATGCCGAAACAGGATGGGATCGGACTTCCCTCACCGGGACAAAAGGGCGCGACAGAGGTTGGCTCTTTTGCGGATATGATGGATCGTTCGTTCGGTTTCGGTTCTCAAACAAATCAAAAACCGCTTTCACAGGCGGACGGATCCGGCGAGAGCGCACTAGGGCTTGCGGCCTCTCGACCGGATACGATTTCAACGAAAACATCTGATTTTTCCGCAAATCAAACACAAAATTCTTTTTCCAGGGAGGAACCGCAGGAGGGACAGTCATTTTTAGACGAGAAAAAAGAAGAGATTCTTTCTGCTATTGAAGAGATCGCCGATGGGGTCAAAGAGACGGTTCTGGTCGAGCTGGATATCGACGAAGAACAACTAGAAGAGACGATGGAAATTCTGGGCCTTTCGTTTATGGATCTTCTGAATCCGCAGAACATGGAGCAGGTGGTGGTAGCATCGGCAGAGGAGGAGCCGCTTTCGCTGGAGGAATCATTGCCAATTTCAGATATTGTGATGAATCTGACGGACAAAAACGATGCCTTGATCGAAGAGGCTCTTTCCGACAAAGGGATTTCGCTCGAAGAATTTGCGGAGTTTTTTGAACAGGTCGAGGAAGGGGAGATAGAACTTCCAGAAGAAATAGAGGCGTTGCTTGCGCAGACAGAGTCTGAGGACGGGACTACCTGGGTCGATCATATCCAGGTCAAGGTTTCGGAGACGGCTCCGGAGATTTCACAGGCTCCAAAGCCTTTTGCCGCAGAAGAAATGGGCGAGGCGCCGAATACAAACCGGATCCAGGAAACGGTGACGGTGATTCGAATCTCCGATGAAGATTTTGAGGATTTAGACAAGATAGCGAGCCGGTTCGATGAAGTCGTGGAAGAAGCGATCGACGAGCTCGAGGAAGTCGAAGCAGAAATAGAAGAAATCGGTGAGCCGGTTCCTCTGGTAGAGAATGAGAGCACAGAAGAGGTCACAGCTTCACCGGGGGAGGCCGCGCCTGTGGAGGTTGAGGCGCCGGAGGCTCGGGCAGCGGCGCAGGATAGGCCGAATCTGAACAATGAACGGATGGATACCGGCATTCGGCCGGAAGCTGTTTCCGAGCAAGCAGCGGCATCGTCTGGGGAAAGCGATTTTGAGTTCGAGCAGGAGTCTGAAAGGGATTCCTTTGCGGGCAACCAGACAGCCGGAAACACCAATCCTCTGCAGAATGATCCGCTGGCTGCCGTCTTTACCCCTCAGGATACGAACAATTTCGCAGAGTCGCTGCAGGAAGCAAGCGAAGCGGTCGCCCGGTTTACGAGCCAGCAGACCGCAGATATTATGGATCAGATCGTGACACGCGCCTCTGTGACAATCAACGAGACAGTGTCCAGGATGGAGATGGAGCTGAATCCGCAAAATTTGGGGCGCATGATTATGCAGGTGCAAGAGCATGAAGGCGTGATCACCGCCAGACTGATCGCTCAGAATGAGCATGTACGAGCGGCGCTCGAAAGCCATCTGGCTACGCTGCAGGAGAATTTGGAGTCCAAAGGGATCAAGGTCAATGCAGTGGAGATTTCAGCCGGGACGCATGAGTTTGAGCGGAACTTGGAAGAAGGGCAGTCCAACAACGCATTTGCCGGGCAGGAAGAGCAAAGCGAACGGGAATCCGGCCAGTCGCGTCTGAGGAATCTGAATCGAAGCGATCTGGAGGATGCGGACATCGAGCTGACGGAGGAAGAAGCCTTGGTGGCTCAAATTATGAGAGACAACGGCGGTACAGTGGATTATAGCGCGTAAGCGATAGAGAAAGGAGAAGACCTTATGTCATTGGTACAGCAGATTCAAAATGGAAAGGCCGTAGGAAGCACAACGGCGGCCGCGGATACAAATGGGAAGGCGACGACGAAGTCCAAGATGAACGAGACGAAGGAGATGTTTTTGCAGCTTCTGGTGACGGAGATGCAGTATCAGGATCCGATGCAGCCTTCCGACAATTCCGAGTATGTGAAGGAGCTGGCGCAGTTCACCCAGATCGAATCCCTGAACAGTATGCAGGAGGATATCGCAAGGCTCAATGCCAATTCTCTTCCTGGAAAATATGTGACGCTGACAGACAGTGAGACGGAGAAGGAAGTCGAGGGCTTGGTTGAGTATGTAAAGGCGGATGGCAGCAAAAATTATGTCTCGATTGACGGAAAATTGTATAATGTGGCCGACATCACGACGGTATCGGACAGCGCATATTTTGAAGAC
>JAFUXY010000493.1 GCA_017477005.1 Lachnospiraceae bacterium
CCGGGGAGGCGGCGGAAAACATTCGACAAAGCGGGATGGGCTAATCGGCGGTTTGACAAAAAAACAGGCATGGTAGCCACAGGGTTACTATACTTTTTCGTTCAC
The DNA here is from genome assembly GCA_017477005.1 of Lachnospiraceae bacterium. GTDB lineage: Bacteria > Bacillota > Clostridia > Lachnospirales > Lachnospiraceae > RGIG4930. The sequence goes on from JAFUXY010000493.1 coordinate 106, forward strand.
ACCCATTATAATTTTCAAAGCTGCGTTCCCAAGGACGCATGAATCATTTTGCAGATTATAACGAGGAGGAATGAAATGAAAAAGAAAATAGCGGTACTTTTATTGAGCGGCATGCTCTGCGCGCCTTTGCTGGTTGGCTGCGGGGATTCCGAAGAAGATGCGTCGTCGCAGACGCAGACAACGGCGACGGAAGAGAAAGCGGCGGAGACGAAGGAAGATGCAGGCGACGAAGAGATTACCTTCGAGGAGCTTCAGGACAATTTTGTTGCGCTGACCGATGCGTATCAGCAGGTGGAAGACCTCTATATGAACGACGAGATCGCGCAGGACGATGACATCGAGGAGCTCTTGACGGAGGCTAAGTCGGTCATTGATGAAATGGGCGAGCTTTCGGAGGACGACTTTTCGGGCCGGGAGGATATGCTGGAAATAAACGATGCCATGGTCGAAATGTTAGACGCGCTTTCCCTGATCATAGACGGGATGGATTATGCGGATTCCGGAGAAGACGCAGGGGCTTTTTCCGCCATTTCCGGAGACTGGACGGTGCAGGGCATTGTCGGACCGGATGGCGATGCTTACACGCTGGACGAGGTGAGCGAGATTGGCCTGGACGGCTCCCAGTTAGAAGCCACGCTTTCGTTTGATGATGCAGGAAACGTCAATTACGCTGCCATGGGGCAGGAAATCGACGGAACCAGTGAATTAAACGGGGAGGCGATTCATATTACCTTCAGCAATGGGTACGAGATGGACTTCGAGTACGACGAGGAGGACGACGCCATATTGCAGTCGAACGAGGATGCCGGAATCGTCCTGACATATCTCCGAAATTAAACCTGCAAATGTTTGATTCCCCCTACGACAGCCCGGCCGTTTTTGGGTCGCCGGGCTGTTTTGCATATAGGGTGAGAGTAACGAAAGGAATGAGATGTTAAAACTGGCAATAATTCCAAGCATTGTTTTGTTCTTTGTGGTGTGGAAGTTTGACACGGTCGAAAAGGAGCCGCCGGGGCTTCTTATAAAGCTTTTTCTTTGCGGGGCGCTCACGGTCATCAGCGCCATGGTCATAGGGCTGGCGGGGGAGGCCATCGTCGTTGATTTTTTCGAGGACGAGTCGTCGCTTTGGTATGTTTTCATCGACAATTTCATCCTCACCGCGCTGGTGGAAGAGGGTGGAAAATGCTTCGTATTGAAAAAAATTACATGGAGAAACAAGGAGTTCAATTACACCTTCGACGGGGTGGTCTATGCCGTCGTGGTGTCCCTGGGTTTCGCGACACTTGAAAACATTTTCTATGTGTTCGAGTACGGAGCAGAGACGGCGATCGTCCGGGCGCTGCTTTCCGTGCCGGGACATGTAATCGATGCCGTATTCATGGGGTATTTTTATGGCCTGGCGAGATATGACGAGGGCGCCGGGAACAAGGAACAGGCACGGCTGCATTTGAAAGAGGCGCTGTTTGTGCCGGTCGTCATGCACGGATTCTACGATTTTTGCCTCAGCACGAATTTCGACGTATTCTATCTGCTGTTTGCCGTCTACGAGGTCGTTATCACCATTACGACCGTCAAGCGCTTCGTGCAGATGTCGAAGGGCGACACGCTGATTCCCGGCATGGAGTGGACAGTTTCCAGAGATGAGAGCACAAAGTATGATAATAAATGGTAGGGGATTGGAATGAAAGTAAAATGTGATTATTGCCGGCAGCTGATCGACGAAGGAGAAAAAAACTGTCCGTTTTGCGGAGCCTCCATGCCGACGTCGAACCGGGTGGCAAGCAAGCAGCCAAAGAGTATCGAGGAGCTGCGGCAGTGGTATGTTGACCACAATCTGCCGCCGGAGAAAACGACGCGGTTTTTCATCGGAAAGAACATAAAAGAGCCCAAGGCGTTCGGAATCTACAAAGATAATACTGGAGACTTTGTCGTTTACAAGAACAAGTCGGACGGGAAGCGGGAGATTCGATACCAGGGAGTCGACGAGGAGTACGCCGTCAATGAGCTATACCAGCGACTGAAGGCAGAAATTGCGGATCAGAAAAGGAATAATAACGCAAAGAAGGAATCCCCTGCGGATAAGGCGCTGGGCTGCCTTCTTACGCCTATCGTGTTTTTGTTCTCCCCGATCGGAATGACGGCTTTGGCTTGGATCGGGCTTGTCCTCATTCTACTATTCGACCACTCGCCATCCTCGGGATACTACCGATACCAGGGCAACGATTATTATTATCAAGGCTCCTCTTGGTATGTGTATAATGCCATGGCCGACGATTGGGAGAGGGCGGCGAACGGCAGCGAATTAGACGAGATTATCAACGACGATACCGACGATGATTACAGGGTTTATGACCATTACGGAAAGCGTTTCGAGGACTCCACATGGTACGACACCGGAGACAGTGACGATGACGACGACTGGGACAGCGACAGCACTTGGGACTCGGGTGATTCATGGGATTCGGACAGCACGGACTGGGATTCGGATTGGTAATGAACGAGGACAAAAATGGGATATGTGAAAATTCCAAAGGTATATGAAAAACTGAAAAGGGCGGAGGAATTCTTCGTGCCCGTGATCATGACGGCGGCTACCGGATGGGGAAAGAGCGCGGCGGCGGACTATTATTACCGCAGGAAAAAACACCTGACCTTGTACTGCAAAAATGGGAAATTATCCGACATGCCATCGCCGGAGGGCGTCCCGGCTGGTGTGGTAATCGTGGAGGATTTGCAGTGGCTGACGGAGGAGGACTCCATCTCCTACCTGCAAAAGCTGCTGCGCAGGCCTGGCATACAAGTGGTCATGCTGACTCGGGGGGGTACTCCGAACTATCTAATGAGCGATAGCATGGATTTGGGGATGATCCGTATCCAGGAAAGCGATTTCGCGTTCGGGGAAAAAGAAGTCGATCGGTATTTTCATGAGAGGGGCATTGAAATCCATCCCGAAGACATCTCGCCCGTGACGGAGGCTTCGCAAGGATATGCCTGTGCGCTGCATTTCTATGCGGAGCGAATGGAGGACGGGACAAGGTATTCCGAGGACATGCATGAGGCAGTATGGCATGACATATATCGCATGTGGGACGGCTACGTGTATGACGAGTGGACGGAGCAGTTTACCCGCCTCGTCCTTTGCGTTTGCCAGTACGACGGCTTCACGCAGGAGATGGCGGAATACCTGACCGGCGACAAGGATGTAGGGGACACGATTGAGTTCTGCTATTTAGCGACGAACCAGCTCCGCTATCAAAATGATGGGAGCTATTCCATCCGGCCGGAGACCATAGGGTTTTACCGCTGGAAGCAGAACCTCGTTTGGACGAAGGAAGAAATCACGGAAAATTTCCGCAGGGCGGCGGATTATTACGAAAGAAAAAACGATGTCCCGAACGCCTTGAAATATTACCACAAGGCGAACGCCCACCAGAGGATCAAGGAGCTCTTGATTCGGAACGCTAATTCGTGTTTTGGCACCATGCACCTCGTGGACACAAAAGAATATTATTTCTCGCTCCCAGAAGAGGAAATCAAAAATTCGCCGATACTGATGGCGGGGATGAGTATGCTGTGCGACCTGCTCTTGATGGCGGAGAAATCCGAGGAATGGTACGGGGCGCTTTTGGCGTTCGAGCAGGACGCAAGGAACCGGTGGGAGCGGCGGAGGGAGGCCAGGTCCAGGCTGGCGTATCTGGATCTGGCCTTGCCGCATAGGGGGACAACGGACTTCCTGCAGACGCTAAGGAAGCTGCTTGCGCCGATGCAACGAGGCGAGATCGACCTGCCGGAATTTCATGTCACAGGAGGCCTGCCATCGCTGATGAATGGGGCGTTGGATTTTTCGCAGTGGTCGAAAAGTGACACCCAGATTGCGCGGTTTCTGGCAAAGCCCGTCGAAGGCATGGCCGGCGCCTATGGGAAGGGGCTGATTACGATCGCACTGGCCGAAAGCGGGTTTGAAAAAGGGACGATGTCGTCCTACGAAGTGCTGACAAGATGCAACGATGGCTATGCGGCGGCGAGCTGCGGCGGGAAGATCGAGATATGCTTTGCGGCTCTGGGTGTGCAAGTGCGGCAGCACGTCGTCGAAGGGCAGCTTCCGTCCGCAAAACGGGTGTATGAGGCGTTTCTGGATAAAGTGGCGTTGGAAGGGGGCGATGCGCTTTTTTTGAATCTAAAGGCGTTGGGTGCATGGATTTCCTTGTACGGGGGAGCAGGGGAGAAGATTCGGGCGTATATCGAAGCCGTGCCTGACGCGAAAATATCCTTTTGCATCCCGGACATATACCGGCAGATGGTCAAGGTACGCTGCCTGATCGCGGAGAACCGGCTGGAAGAGGCGATGGATCTGGCGCTATTTCTGACGGAAGGTCTGTCTTCGTATGAACGGCGTTTTTACTGGATGGAAAACGAGCTATTAAAATCCATCCTGCTCTACCGGATGGGGGACGGCCATTGGCGGGAGTGCTTTCTTTCTGCTTTGAGAAAAGCCGGGGAATATTATTTCATCCGGCCAGTTTCCATTGAAGGAGCCGCCATCCTCCCTCTCTTGGAGAACATGAAGGATTCGGAGGAGTGGCGAGGGCTGGAAAAGGATTACTTGGCGCAGCTCTACAAAGAATGTATAAAGGTCGCGTCGCATTATCCCGACTATATGAGGTACATTCCCGGCGAGGCTGTGTCGCTGACGAACCGGGAAGCGCAGGTGCTTTCCATGTTGTGTGCGGGCTTGTCGATGGATGAAATATGCCGGGATTTGAAGATTTCCTATGCGGGATTGAAAAAACACAACCGGAATATTTACAAAAAGCTGGGCGCGAAAAACCGGACAGAGGCGGAGCGAAAGGCGATCCAATCGGGACTCGTCCATCGGGGTTAAGAAAGGGTTTGAATGACGATATGAAGTGGAAGGCAGGAGTAGAAATAGAACGTGGCGATGGGATGTGGGCGCGATTTGGAGACAAGGCAAAGGAAATCAAGGGCGACGAAGCCTTGATTGCTGAGCTGATGGAAGAGGGTATCGTGGAAGACGAAGAGCTGGTCAAAAAGGTGGCGGAGAAACAGGGCTGCGACGACATCGGTTCTGCCCTTCGCCTTGCGCAATTTGTGGAGGATTTCGGCGATTATATTGCGGAAGGAAAGAGAGCCTCCGTTTTCGGGGGATGAGAAACGATGGGAAAAAACACAAAGAAAAAAGGCGGATTCAGGAAGATAATGGTAAGGGTTCTGGCCCTTTTGGGCGCGTTCTTCATCCTGATTATGCTTCTGCCGGAAGATGAGCCGGCGGAGGACGAAAAGGCAAGAAGCAGCGCCAAGATTTCCGACAAAAGCGGAGATGGTGCGTGCCTTTTCGGAACATACGGACATACATTTCGACATCATAGGGATGGATTGCTGCATTATGGCGAGCTTGGAATCCTGCTACGCATTGAGCCCGTATTGCAAGTATGCCCTGCTTTCGGAGGATTTCGAATCGGGGCTGGGATGGAGCTATACAAGGTGGATGAAACAGCTTGAAAAAAATCCCGGGATATCGACGCCGCTGCTGGGAAAATATATCGTGGATGGCATCATCAAAGACAACGAGGACAGCTTCTTCGGGGATTCCTCTTGCATTACCTTGTTCAACGAATCGACGATTATGACGCAGAGCTTTGGTATATGTATGACGGGGATCTGTTGTACCTGTATGATGATGAGTCGGATATGATGGGATATTACGATGAATATGAGGACGAGATTTATTACTATGATGAAGACAAGGGTGATTGGCTTCTGTTGGATTAGCCTGCTGCTTTCGGGATTGGCAGGATGCGGTAAAAAGGAAACCTACACGACGCTGGAAGGGCAGGCGGCGAGGGACGCGTTTGCAAAGGATCCGCAAATCCATATGACGACGGATATTGATGATATAAA
>JAFUXY010000494.1 GCA_017477005.1 Lachnospiraceae bacterium
AGGGAAGAAGTGGATTCCTTGATCGATGAGGAGCAATTTGGCGGTCTGACCATTTCCTACAAGAATCATCAGGTTTTCGTGGAGGGAAAAGAAATACATCTGACCAAGACCGAGTTTTCTATTTTGGAATATCTTGCAAGGAACGCCGGAAAGCTGCTGCGTTATGAAGATATCATCAACCATACGTGGAAATGGATGGACGTGAGCAGCATCAAAAAGCTGCAGGTCAATATGGCAAATATCCGAAAGAAATTGGGAGAAAAGCCAGGGGAAAGTACCTATGTAATCAATGAGCTCGGCGTTGGATACCGTATGCGATAGGGCTTTGTCAAAAAATGAGGAGGGTAGATTTTATCAAAACGGGGAGGGGCAGATTGGTGAAATACGATATGAAAAAAATTGAGCAGATCATCATCGATTTTCTGTGCATTTCTTTCGGAGCGACGATCGCCGCGTTTGCGATCGAAGAGTTCCTGGTGCCGAATCAAATTTTTGATGGCGGCGTCATCGGAATTGCTATGATCATCGAAAAATACATCCCTTTGCAGAGAGGACTGCTCGTCACGATCTTAAATATTCCTTTCGTGGTCGTGGGATGGAAGAGGCTTGGGTCCGGGTTTATGATTCGGATGTTTTATGCGGTGGCGTTGTTTTCGGCGGTCACGTATCTGCTCGAACCGCTGCACGGAGCCACCTATGAGATCATCCTTGCGGTCACATTTGGAGGCGTTCTTTTGGGAACCGGCGTGGGCCTCGTGCTGCGAGGCGGAGGCTGTCTGGATGGAACGGAGATCGTGGCGACTATTTTGAACAGGAATGTCGTCTTTTCGACGGGACAGATTATTTTGCTTTTCAATGTGGTGATTTTTTCGGCAGCAGGAGTGCTGTTCGGCGCAGACAGGGGGATGTATTCTCTGCTGATGTATTTTATCACCTCAAAGATCATCGACCTTGTCGAAGTCGGCACGGAAAGTACCAAATCGGTCATGATCATTACCGAGGATGGATCCGCCATTGCTGAAAAGATTTACACCCAGCTTGGCCGCACTGTCACCTTCCTGCAGGGTACCGGATTGGTCTCGAGCGCGAAAAAAGACCTGCTGTATTGCGTCGTCACCCGCGCCGAAATCTATACACTGAAAAAGATTATCTCCTCAGACGAAAACAGCGCGTTCACAACGATTTCCGAGGTGTCGGAGATTGTTGGAAATCATATCAAATCGGTGTGAGAATGGGGTATAAAGGCTGCAAAATGATGAAAACAGCAAATGGCAACCAATATATGTACCAAACTGCCGATAGTGATATGAATATCCTTGAATACTATGATACTTGGGATCTTACCGATTTGGGCAGTCACTATTACGGAACATCTTCGTTAAGCAGAAATTGAGGAATAAACAATCGGTCAAAAGCATAGTCACAATAAGGATATCAAAAAGAACCCTGCAAAGGGCGAAAAAACAATCAAAAGAAAATGTAGAATAATCGACAGCGTTATGCTGATTGTCTTGCAAACGATTGACTTTGCAAGACAAGTGATGATATAATGATTGTAATAAAATTAGAAGATATGGAGGTGAAATTATGGCTACAACATCCAGTTTTACACATCGTATAGATCCGACACTAAGGGCGCAGAGTGAAACTTTATTTAATGAACTTGGTATGTCGCTTGGTACAGCAATAAATGTTTTTTTAAAAAAGGCTGTTAGGGTTGGGGGCTTTCCTTTTGATGTAAACCTCGATGTACCTAACAGGGAAACTATTGAAGCAATGCTTGAAGCTGAACGTATCGCAAAGGATCCGGCTGTAAAGGCATATAGCGTGGAAGATGCGTTAGAGGAGCTTAAAAAATGAATGACAAGTATACAGTAAAATGGTCATCCAGATTTAAGAAGGACTACAAGCTTGCTATTAGAAGAGGGTACGATATAAGTCTTATTGATGATGTTATCCGTCTTATTGCAAAAGGTGATGAGCAGCAAAATCTGATTGAAGAATATGATGACCACGAATTGAGCGGCGACTGGAAAGGTCATAGGGAACTTCACATAGCTCCTGATTGGCTTCTTATCTACTACATAGAAGATGATGTATTAGTTTTGAACCTTTCAAGAACTGGAACACACAGCGATTTGTGTGTCCTATTGGACTAACTTCGTGTCGCAGGTTTTTGAGGAAATACGATTAAATCAGTGATTCCTTATATCTTATTCATCTTCTTGTTTTGGTTCTTGCATAAACACAGCTAATGGGATGCCTTCTGTTGTTTTCCAGCGGATCCTTCCGTTATCGGATTTTCCAATAACGAAGACAGCTGCTGTACTGGCTGATGAAAATTCTTCGTTTTCTTTGAGAATGTTATTCTCAATATTTGCAGTTAGCCTTCTGTTATGAATTTGTTTTGTTATGTTAGAGTCTTCTATGGGACAAATGGTGCTTCCGGCAAGTACGATATATTTGCCATCTTTGATTTCCATTTGTGCCTTAATAATCGTGTTATTAAAAGCTTTTATTCTTCTTCTTAAATAATATATGCCATTAGGGATTTTTGATGAAGACACTCTTTCAGTAGCTTCCTCAAATACTTCTTTCTTAGATTGCTGGTTCGGTTTTGGAAATACTTGATCCCCCTCAAACGCTGAAAGCAGCTGCACCGCAAGATCTACATTAAGCGCAAATAACTCCGTGTTAGGCACACGAGACCTGTCGAAAATGTTATGAAGCAATGCCTCTTTTTCGTCATAGTTACTGACCTCAATCGCAAATTTACGTTTCAAACCAGTTATGTTGCGATATCCATTATTTTCAAGATATTGCATACGTTTATCGAACTGTTTGGTTTGCGTTTTTCCTATTTTTATAAGTCCATCTACAACTGTATTCATGATGTATATTATACCTTTAGCCATAGTTACTCCTGTAAAAAATATAGCAAAAATTATTTATGTGAACAAGTGGCAGGTTTTATTCCAAAAGAAAATCTATCAATCGAACGATCTTTATTCCTTCGATGGAGGCGGTAGTGGGAGTCTTCATCGCGATCACTATTTTTTCGTAGTTGTCTCGGACAGCTCTTAAAGGAGCAAGCTCCCTTTCCTTGGTGGATTCTGCGGTCATATCATCGGTGATCTGATAATATATCTTTTCTTCATCTTTGGTCGCAATGAAATCAATTTCTTTGTCCCCGATTTTCCCTATGGCTACGTCGAATCCTCTTCGCAACAGTTCGAAAAAGACAATGTTTTCGAGAATGTGTCCGGTATCAATATCCCGATAGCCAAGCAGATAATTCCGCAGCCCAATATCTACGATATAATATTTTCCAAGTGTCTTCAGCTTCTCTTTTCCCTTCACGTCAAAGCGCTTGATCTCGTAGAACATATAGGCTTCCTGCAAAGCGCCAACATAGGCGGCGATTGTCTGCGTAGCAGGCTTGTCATATTTTTTTCGATCCCGCAAAAGATTTTCGGATACAAGGGTGTTGCTAATAGAGTTCAGGGAGGTGTTGTTTCCGATATAGTCCGCTAAAAATAGGATAATCTTCCGCAGGAGGATCGGATCTGTGATACGTCGTTCGCCTCTGCGTTTTTCACGCTCTAAAATGTCCCGTACAACGATGGTCGAATAGATGCCATCAAGAAGGATGAAAACCTTTTCCTGTTCCAGTGCAATATCTGTAATCCCTGGCATTCCTCCGTAATGAAGAAAGGCTTCAAAAAGATCTTCCCACAAAGCCATTTCGCCGGAAGAATCGTAAGCACGTTTTTGTATTCCCAAGGGCGACTCGTATTCTCGGATCTCATATTCGTGAAAATCAAGGAATTCCCTAAACGATAACGGCAGCATTTTGATTTCCACATAACGTCCACTGAGATAAGTCGAATATTCAGAAGAGAGCAAGTAGGCGTTGGAGCCAGTAATATAAATATCGCAATCAAAATCTATACGAAAAGAATTCACCGCATCTTCCCACTGATCCAGCCTTTGAAGCTCGTCGAAAAAAAGATACATTTTTTTATCAGGGAGTACCCTGTCTTTTATCGAATGGTAGAACGCTTGTACATCGAGATTTCGATATTCCATGGATTCGAAATTCATAGCGATAATTTGATTTTGCTGAATGCCTGAGTCAAGCAAGTGTTTTTGCATCAACTTCAAGAGGCAGGACTTTCCGCATCGTCGGATGCCGGTGACTACTTTTACAGGTTCTTTGTCTTGGAAGGCGATCAATCGGTTGAGATAAATATCCCGCGGTTTTAATTTCTGAAATTGCTTTAGCATAGGTCTTCATCGTCCGTTTTGGATGTCAACTTTTGGTCACGTCCAAAGTATACATCAAAGTCACAGTATTTACAAGTTTAGAGTATTGATAACGAAAACTTTCGATTTTTTGGTTTTTTTGTCATGTATATTCTCTTTGAATTTACCTACTTTCGGATGGGGAAGATGCGATGGCAATATCAGGATTGAAGGACGCTCAGATTGCGGTGGAATGAAAACATATCTGGGAAGGTGAGGCGGGATTATTTCCGCCTCTTTTAATAATAGGAAGTGCTGATTTATTTGAAGGCGGAAAGTCTACAGCAACCTGGACGAGCGGAGCAAATTCAAAAACTATTTATTTCAGTTCCTATAGCCCAACGAGAAACGAGTATGTTCTTTTAGGCTGGAATACAGATAAGAATGCGACAAGTGCAGACTACTCGACTGACGACGGCTATATACCGAGCGAAGATACGACTTGGTATGCGGTATGGAAAAAATATGCGGTTGTTACATTGGATGTGAATGGTGGAAGCTTTAGAACTGGAAAAACCACAAAGCAGATAGAGCCGGATGAAGGCAAAAAAAGTGTGACAATTTCTAAGAGCACTACTTTATATGCTGTTTGGGTAAAATCGGTCACTGTTACTTTATACGCAAACGGAGGAAGATTCACAGGGCGTTATGCAAACTATATTGAGTTTTCCTCCGATGGAAAAAAACTGACGGCGATGATTCCAAAAGGATATTCGCTGAAGGGGATGGGATATTTTACCAGTTGGGCAAGACAAGTAAAAATAGCGGGTGGCGGCTTAGTGGGCTGGGCCTCTACCGCAAATGCCAGCAAGATTGAGGAAAACAGCTATTTCGGTTTAGGAACAAAAGCAACCACCAATAAGACATATTAATGCCGTGTGGAGCGACGCTATTTCATACACTGTGAAATTTATGAATGGCAGCAAGGTCGTGTCTTCGAAGACGGTGAAATACAATAAAGCGGTGGGCACGCTGCCGGCGGAATCGAATGCGAAAGTCAAGAAGAAGGGATTCACCGTTTCCTATGGAAGCGTGTCCGGGGCAAAAGGCTATGAGATTTTGTATTCAACCAAGGCCGATATGAAAAAGGCCAAAAAGGTGGCTTCGACAAAGACCTCTGCGACAGTTTCCGGGCTGAGCTCCAATGTGAAATATTATGTCCAGGTACGGGCGTACAAGTTGGATTCGACGAACGCAAAGGTGTATTCTTCGGTGAGTGGAAAGAAGACCACGACAACGAAATAAGGACCGCTATCAAGGAGATCAAAGCGAAGCAATGCTACAAATCGAAAGTACTTTACAAGGATGAATGATTAGGCTATAATTCAGAATCACAGGATATCCCTGTGCACGGATATAAAGAAAGATTATCATCGCCTTTCTTTCCGTGGAAAGAGGACAACCCCTTCCTGCCTGAAAAAATGGGGAATTAAAAAAGCGGCGAACCCTCGCCGAAAGCAGGGAATTGAAAAAGCGGTGAACCCCTACCGCAAGTGGGGAATTAAAAAGGGCGGCTGATAGCCGCCCGTTTTTTAGGAGAATCAGATGAGCGGTTTCAGGTTGTATCATATATCAGAGCAATATATAGCCTATCTCAACTCTATTGATAATAGAGTCCAATGGAACAAGGGGATGAAAAGACCATATGTGGGGATCGTTCTGTCTTTGAATGGCCTGAACTATTACGTTCCGTTGGAATCACCAAAACCAGGGCATGCCAAACTAAAAAGCGGCAGTGTTATAATAAAGATAGACGGAGGAAGGTTGGGAATTATGGGTTTCAATAATATGATTCCCGTGCCGCCCGAGTGTCTAATATATTTTGATATTTCAAAGGTAGAAGACGAGAAGTATAAAATGTTGCTGTATAATCAGCTTGAATTTTGTAACAAGAACCGGGATGTAATAACCCGGAGAGCAGAATCTGTATACCGGAAAACGACAAGCAAGAATATTCCGTATTATAACGACATCTGCTGTAATTTTAAGAAACTGGAAAGAAAGTCTAGAAAGTACGATCCGAACTGGAAAAGAGATAGAAGATAGAAAGGCATTTCCATATCTGCTTTCCTTGACAAATCTCTCGGGGGGTATAATGGAAACTGAGTTTTTGCACATTTCATTACACCTGAAAGGAGAGACTATGAGGAAAAAGCAGAGAACAAATGGGGGTCGAATTCGGAAATGGCTGGCGAAGCCGCTTGCAGTATTGATGGTTGCGTCCGTCCTACCGGGAAATGTATCTTTTGTACGGGGTGCAGAAATATCGGAGCAAGTGGACGCCGATACTATGTATGCCGAAAATGAAGCAGCAGACGAAGCAACCTGGGAAGATTCGGGCGTTGTGGAAGCGGAAGAGGAAGCGCAGGAGTCAGAAGAGGTTGCTTCGGATGTGGTCGAAGAGCCTGAAATAGAGCAGGATGACATTTTTGAAGAAGGGATACGTGCTCAAAGGCTGGTACACGAAGAAATCCGGAGGCACAAAGATTACAGCCTCGACAAAGATTACCGCTGACCAATCCTTCTACGCGCAGTACACGAAGGTGTCTGTATCCAAGCCGTCGATCAAGAAGGTGACTGCAAAGAAGACCACGACAACGAAATAAAAACCACTAAAAAAGTAGATCAAAGAGAAGCAATGCTACAAATCACGGAAACATTGCATTTCAGCGCAAAGTCGTGTAAAATCGGGATGGTTTTGAAGGAATGACAGTATTAGGAGTTTTTTATGCAGCACCTGATTCCCATCATGATCATCGTCGGCGCTATACTCATGATCACGAATATCATACGATTTGTGCAATTTATCGGCAATTCAAAGGATGTGCTTTCCGCTGGGGTGACGCTCGATCGCATCTGGGAAATCACATCCCTTTGTTTGCTGATTTTTTTCTTGATTGGATATTTGCTCGTGGCCATATTGGGGCATCCGGATCTGGTGACGGCGGGGATATTGTTCGGCGGCAGCATCTTTGTCTCCATTGTTTTGACGCTGATGTTTCGGCTGATTCGTACGGTCAAGGACAACTGCCTGAATATCGCGGAAACGCTGATCGGCGTGATCGATGCGAGGGATCCAAATCTCAAAGGACATAGCCGCTATGTGCGAAACCTGACCATGCTGCTCTACGAAAACCTTCCTGCCAGCAAGAGATCCGAGATCAATCCGATCAGTCTGGAGTTCGCCGCATTGATGCACGATGTGGGCAAGCTCGGCATCCCCGAAGAG
>JAFUXY010000495.1 GCA_017477005.1 Lachnospiraceae bacterium
GAAGAACTCGAGGAGATCCTTGCGGCGCATCCGGATGCGGAGTTCGTGCAGCTGCAGATCAATTATGCGGACTGGGAGAATCCTGCAATCCAGTCGCGTGGCGTCTATGAGGTAGCCAGGAAATACAACAAGCCTGTTATTATCATGGAGCCGCTCAAGGGCGGGCTTCTTGCCAATCCTCCGGAGGCGGTGGGAGAGATTTTGAAATCCGAGGAACCACAGATGTCCGCGGCTTCGTGGGGGATCCGTTTTGCGGCCGACTTAGAGGGCGTTTTGGTGGTGCTTTCCGGAATGAGCGATACGGCGCAGATGCAGGATAATATTTCCTATATGAAAGAGTTTGGCGGTCTCTCAGAGAATCAGAGGGCTACGATTGAAAAGGCGAGGGAAGAGTTGAATAAGATTCCTCTGATTCCCTGCACTACCTGCAATTACTGCGCGAAGGTGTGCCCGATGGAGATCGGTATTTCGGGTTCGTTCACGGCGAAGAATATTTTTACCCTGTATAATGACCTGCCAAGGGCGAAGCATCAGGAGAGCTGGCTTGTAGGCGGCCATGGCCGCAAACCGGCGGCGGAGTGCATCAAATGCGGCAAATGCGAGCAGGTTTGCCCGCAGCATATCAAGATCCGCGATGAGCTCGTCGGCGTGGCACAGCTTTTTGCGTAAGAATCGATTTTTTGCACTGAGGCTTCAAAAGAGTTATAATATTAGAAAACGAAAGGGGAATAATTATGAAAATTGGAATGTTGACGAGCGGCGGGGATTGCCAGGCGTTGAACGCGGCTATGCGAGGTGTGGTCAAGGGGCTGGCGGAAAATGTGTCGGATCTGGAAGTGTATGGATTTTTCCGCGGGTACAAGGGCTTGATTTACGGGGATTACCGTCTGCTTACAAGCGTGGATTTTTCGGGAATTCTGACACAGGGCGGCACCATCCTTGGCACTTCGAGGGAACCGTTCAAAAATATGAGAGATCCCGGGGAAAATGGTATCGACAAAGTCGAAGCGATGAAAGCGAATTACCACAAACTGAATCTCGACTGTCTCGTGATTTTGGGCGGAAATGGCACTCAAAAAACGGCCAACCTGCTCCGGGAAGAGGGCTTGAACGTGATCCATCTCCCCAAGACGATTGACAACGATATCTATGGCACGGATATGACCTTTGGCTTCTACAGCGCTGTGAACATTGCCTGCGAAGCGATCGACTGCATCCATACGACGGCGGCATCTCACAACCGGGTCTTCATTGTAGAGGTAATGGGTCACAAGGTGGGATGGCTCACACTGTACGCCGGAGTTGCTTCCGGGGCGGATATTATCTTGCTTCCGGAGATTCCCTACGACGACGATTCTGTGTTGGCGGCGATTGAAAAGCGGAAAGAGCAGGGGAAGGGCTTTACAATTTTGGCAGTCGCGGAGGGTGCGATCAGCAAGAAGGACGCGAAGCTCTCCAAGAAAGAGCTGAAGAAAAAGCGCGCGAAGGACAATTTCCCGTCGGAATCTTACCGGCTGGCACAGTTGATTTCAGATCGAACCGGTTCGGAGGCACGCGTGACAGTGCCCGGACATACGCAGCGGGGCGGCAGTCCTTGTCCGTATGACCGCGTGCTGTGTACAAGGCTGGGATCGGCGGCGGCCAAAGCGATTATGGATGAAAAATATGGAAATATGGTTGCAATGATCAATGGAGAGACGAAGCTGGTTCCGTTGGAGAAGGTGGCTGGAAAGCTGAAGGTTGTGGATCCGGATTGCAAGATGATCAAAGAAGCAAAGAGGATGGGGATTAGTTTCGGAGACTGACGATGGCGTACCAGGCGTTGTATCGGCGTTACCGGCCGCATCTGTTTTCGGATGTGAAAGGGCAGGAGCCAATTGTTCGTACGTTGAAAAATCAGATCAAGTCGGATCGGGTCGGGCATGCGTATTTGTTCACCGGCACCCGGGGCACCGGAAAGACGACGGTGGCGCGGATTTTGGCGGCGGCCGTGAATTGCGAGAATCCCAAAGAGGATGGGAGTCCCTGCGGGGAATGCTCATCCTGCCGGGCGATCGCGGCAGAAAGCTCTATGAACGTGATTGAGTTGGATGCGGCCTCCCACAACAAGGTCGAAGACGCGCGAAGTATGATCGAGGAGATGGCTTATCCGCCATCGGAGGGACGCTTCAAGGTCTATATCGTGGACGAGGTGCATATGCTGACAAAGCCTGCGTTCAATGCGCTGCTGAAGACCTTGGAGGAACCGCCGGAATACGTGATTTTTATTTTGGCCACGACGGACGTGCACAAGATTCCGATTACCATTTTGTCCAGATGCCAGCGGTATGATTTCAAGCTTATGTCCAGCGAGATCATCGTGCAGCGGATGCGGGAGCTGATGGAGACGGATGGACAGCA
>JAFUXY010000496.1 GCA_017477005.1 Lachnospiraceae bacterium
ATGAAAACGATCAGCAGATTCTCGATGAAGGTCAGATCATGATGAAGCGTTTCACAGAGACGCCGAACGGGGCGTACATCGGCTTTTCCAACAAGGAATACTTGGATTTTTCCGGTTGGACGCCGGATGCGGACTACGATCCGACCAGCCGCGCCTGGTATCAGGCCGGAATATCCCAGGACAATATGACGATCGGAGACGCCTATCTGGATATGAATTCCGGTTCCACCGTGGTGGCTATGGCGAGAAAGCTTTCAATGAAAGATGGCCGAAAAGGCGTGATGTCGGTAGACGTCTTTTTGGATGGTATCAATGCGGTCGTATCGCAGTACAAGCCCGGCGGGTCAGGACATGCGATGCTGTTTGACGGTACTATGATTTTGGCCAGTACAAAAGAAGGGTACAGTGGGACGGACGCGTCGGAGCATTCGGATTCCTTTATCACGGCCGTGGCTTCTGCGGTGACATCGGGCAGCACCGAGGTACTTTCTATGAAGGGTTCCGATGGAGAAACGGAGCTTGTTTCCTTTGACAAGGTGCCGGGAACGAAGTGGACCCTTGTTTCCTATGTAGCCAGGGACGACGTGCTGCATGATTTGAATATTCTGCGGAATATCACGGTCATTTTGGTGCTTCTGGCTTTGATCACGAGTACAATAGTGATTACTGTTTTGGTGAAACGAATGATTACCGATCCGGTGAACGACCTGACGCAGAACATCATACGCATTGCGGAGGGTGATTTCTCCGTCGATATCAAAAAGGGTGGAGACAATGAAATCGGCGTGATGAACAACCGTATGCATGATTATGTCAATCGTATGCGTTCCACGTTGGGAGAGATGAAGAGCGTGACGCATCTGTTGTCAGAGGAAGCGGACAACAGCAAGAGCGCTTCGGACACGTTGAACGTACAGGCAACGGAGCAGAGCCGTTCGATGGATCAGATTCACCAGGCGATGGAGGGCGTGGCTCAATCGGTGACAGAGTTGGCGACCAATGCGACAGAGCTGGCGCAGTCCGTTAGCGAAATGACCGATCAGGGAGATGCCACCAATGAGACAATGTCAGCGCTTCTGGAAAAAGCAAAACGCGGACAGCAGGATATGGCCAATGTCCAGGCGAATATGGACAATATTTCTGTGTCCATGACAGAAATGAACGCCGTCGTGGAGCGTGTGGGGAAGGCGACCGAGCAGATTGATTCGATTATCGATATGATCAATTCGATTTCTTCGCAGACCAATCTGTTGTCTCTGAACGCCAGTATTGAGGCGGCGAGAGCGGGTGACGCCGGGAGAGGCTTTGCGGTCGTGGCGGACGAGATCGGCGGGCTGGCAGGGGAGAGCGCCAATGCGACGAAGGAAATCGCTACGATCATCACGGATGTGACAAAGGAAATCGCAGATCTTTCGCAGAAATCCGAATCCAGTGTCAAGGAAATCGCTGCCAGCAGCGAGGCGGTCAGTACGACGGGCGCAACCTTTGCGGAAATTTTCTCTGCGTTGGATGAAGCAGGCGGCACGATCCGCGAGATGATCAGTCAGATGGACAAGGTGAATGAACTTGCGACTTCTGTTGCGGCGATCGCCGAGGAGCAGTCGGCGAGTACGGAGGAAGTGACGGCGACGGTGGACACAGCGGCGACCAGCGCGCAGAATGTGGCGGATGAAAGCCGGAGCGTGGACAGCAGCGCTATTACCGTGGCGGATTCTGCGACCAAGATCGGAGAGTTTGTAGATACATTTAAGATTGAGTAAATTCTGAAGGTTTGTTGATGAAATAGATGGGTTGGAGGAGGACTTTCCATGGGTGAGATGAATGAGGCACGGCCTAGAATACTGATCGTGGACGATATGGTGATCAATCAGATGCTTTTGTCTTCGCAGCTTGGCGCATTGAATGTGGAGACAGAGGTTTGTTCCAGCGGCGAAAAGGCGCTGGAACTGTATCAAAAGAATCATTATGATCTGATTCTGCTGGATCGGCATATGCCGGATATGGATGGGTTTGAAACCTTTTCAAAGCTGCAGGAGATTTTCCGCCAGCAGGGAAAAGAGGTGCCGGTGATCTGTGAAACGGCGGATGATTCCGCCGAAATGGCGGAGGAATTGAAGAAGGCCGGATTTGCGGAGGTCTTAGTCAAGCCCATCGATTTCGGGGAGCTTCATGATATGATGGTTCGCCGACTCGGCGATCTGTATCAGCCCTCCGAGCCTTCGCGGGGCGCTACGGAAGAAGAGATCGATGCAGCCTTTGACGAGCTTCCGGCCTGGGTGTGTTCGATCCCCGGACTGGATGTGCGGGAGGGTCTGAAGCGCTGCGGCGGCAGGGCGTCGGATTATATGGATGCGTTGGCGATCTTTGCGGCCTCCATTGATGAGAAGACAAAGACGGTGCAGCATTATCTGGAGACCGGCGACGAGCGAATTCAGATTTTGC
Source organism: Lachnospiraceae bacterium (assembly GCA_017477005.1). Classification (GTDB taxonomy): domain Bacteria; phylum Bacillota; class Clostridia; order Lachnospirales; family Lachnospiraceae; genus RGIG4930. The sequence goes on from JAFUXY010000496.1 coordinate 2,443, forward strand.
GGCTGCACTCGCTGAAGAGCTCTGCGCGTCTGG
>JAFUXY010000051.1 GCA_017477005.1 Lachnospiraceae bacterium
AAATAGGAGGCCTTGGGTACGAAGTAATGCCCTTTTCCATACCCCCAAAAATTTGTTCCGATTGGTTCCTCCGCCACCACTATGGTTTCGTGGTTTTCATCCATCGCATAGTGGAACTTGTACTTGATCTCTTCGAATTCATAAATGGGCAAAAACTCTAGAGAGGTCACTCCCAGCTCCCTCAGTGAATCTAGCTTCTGAATCAGCCCTTTGTAATTGCCGCGCTTCCCGGAGCCCAAGCCATTAGCCATCGTATAGCCTCTCAAATGAAGCTTGTAAAGCACCATATCCTCCGCGGCAATCGTAGGACGCTTTTCATTCCACTCGAAATTTGGCGAACAAAAGCCCCCATAGACCCGGTAATTCTCCTCGCAACGGCCTTCGTCCATCCAGTTTTCCCGGCCAATGAGCACAGGCGCATACTCGTCCTCGCCAATCGCCCCATTCCGCTTCAAGAGATAACAAAGCCGCTCCCAGGGATATCCCGCAATCTGAACGGAATACACCCGTCCGAATGCAAACTCCGCAGGCACCTCGATATCCGCAACCGGTTTCTTTGTGTGCCTGTCGAAAAGCAGCACAGAGGGCAGCGTATCTCCTGCGGCTTCGAATGTAAATTCCGCTGTATTGCCGGAAACAACTGCGCCAAACTGTGCAAAGACACCTATCGAAATCTGTTTTTTCATTCTATACCTGCTTTCTATACCCTACGAAACAGGAAAAGCTATCCCGGTTCCGGACGAGTGATATGCAATGCAATCTACCAGTATAGTGCGTGCAAAACATTGATAGTATATCACATTTCTGCCTTTTTTTTAACAATTTTATCAAATTACATTGCTTTTTTTTGAAAATAACGTATTATTAGAAGGTAGAACCGCTGAACAAAGCCGATTCCAAAGGAGAAGAAAATGGCATCCATTGAAAAAAAAGACGAAATATTCCCGGTAGATGAGAATGACACCGATGTGATGGTTACGATTACGCTCGAAGACGATACCGAGCTTGATTGTGAAATCATTGTGATTTTTGAGGCAGACGCACAGGACTACATCGCGCTGCTGCCGGTTGACAAGGACGGAAATAGCATCGAAGAGATGGGGATCCTGCTCTATCGCTATTTTGAAACCTCCGATGGCACGCCTGTACTCGACAATATTGATTCCGAGGACGAGGCCAGCTACGTTTCCGAGGTGTTCGAAGAGCTTTTGGAGGATGAGATCGACGACGAGTGAATCATTTCGGAGACACCGATTTCGAGCTGTGCCGACACTTTCTGTGCCATGAAGATGGTGCTATTGTATTCACCAGCAATCTAATTGTCGGGATTATGCCACAAACTCGGCATTCTGCCTGATTTTCCGGATCGTTTCAATCAACTTTCTTTGCTGTCCCGCAGCAAATAACCCCACAAATGATCTCGGTTTGTCAAACGGAGCCCGCAAAAGAGCTCCCATATCTTCCATGTATCTGTTTTGCTCAACATGGTCAATCACCTTTTGGACAAATTCAATCTGCTGTGCATTAAGATTCTCCTCATTTATAAATGCAGAAAATGCTTCCATCGCCGCCGCATGGTCAAGTTTCGCTATCTTCCGTACAAGTAGCCCAAACGGCGTATCTCCAAACTCCCACTGATAATCATCCCTATTTCCTAGCTCTACCGTCAAAATATACTCCAATTCCTTATAATCCGACTTATTCATAGGCTGATTATGGGTCAGTTTATGTATGACAAGAGAATTTCTGTTCTTGATGATATAATGATTTACCTTTAACCTATAATCCTCAAAATCATACCCCGGGTCTAGCTCAAGCCCCTCCTCATGTTTGATGACCGGATCTGTTAAAGATGTTTCAATGACTTTCTCCTCCTCATGTGGTATCAGTTGGATCAGATTTCTCAGTCTCTTTCTAGTTTCCTCAAACCTGAGGATGTCATTGGAACTGCAAAAAGCATCCTCTTGAATTTCCCTGATCAGCGGCAGATGTGGCTTTACCATATCCACTGCCCCTATGGATTCCAGCCCACTTCCAACGCTCCGAAGTCCTTTTCGATATCCCCCGGAAACCTGTCCCGACTGCATAGACATCAGTATCATGTAATACATGAAACGGTCAAATCGCTTTGCCTCCTCATTTTTTCATTGACTATCGCTATAGGCGCAATATGGTCTGATAATTCACGGGTTTTCGTTTCATCAAGGATAACAAACTGAACCTCATCCGCATACTTGTTTATATACTGCCGCTCCAGTTTTACATCGATGTGAGAATTTATCCTGTCCTGTAATGCGAGAACCTGATTGTGTGACTCTTTTACTATTAAACACAAAGAACCTTTTTTTATCCGTATATGCACCATCAATAAAATCAAAGCATTCCATTCCCGGGCATTTTCTTGTCCCGCGTCCCATCATCTGCCAAAATTTCGTTTTGGATCTTACCACCTTGAAAAAGACCAAATTGCCTATATGCGGCACATCTATTCCCGTGTCCATCATATCAACGGATATAACAATATGCGGCTCCTTCTCTTGGTCAAGACTATAGGGTGTTGGCGACTCCGGTTGCTTGAAGTTTCTAATGACTGCATCCGACGCTCTATCATCACAAACAACCCTTTGCACAAAGCTGTCATCCAAGTCAGGATAAAGCTTGCGAAATCGCTTGAGAATTGCTTCTGCGTGTTTTTTGTTCTGGGCAAAGATTATCGTTTTAGCAATTCGGTCGCCATCAGCGACTTTCATACCCCGATTCATGACCTCCTGCAAAACGCGGTCTATGGTAGGGTCATTAAAAATAATCCTGTTTATATCCGATGTCGGCACATATGTCGGCGGCGCTTCATCGTCCTCCGCAAAGTCCGATTCATACCTTTCCTTGTCTTCATCAGACAAATCGTCATAGGTAATCCCTTTTGTTTCAAATAGACTTTGCGTAATAATGCTATAATAGGGTACAAGGTACCCGTCTGCTTTGGCTTCTTCATAGGTGTACACATGCGTTGGCACGCCGATTTCCATGTCAAAAAATCTGTAAACATTGTGGTCTACATCTTCACGAGGCGTGGCAGTCAACCCGACAAGATGCGCATCGAAATACTTGAAAATCGCCTTGTATTTCCTGAAAATGCTCCTATGGCATTCATCAGCTTGTGTCAAGCAGGTTCAACATTATTTTTCTGCCATATTTTTAGTGGCAGATTTCCAAGGTTTTCAAGGTGCAATTCTTAGAAAACAATCTCTTCCAAATTATGATTTCTATGAACTCCAAATATCTTACTTGGAAGATTATCTCTTGTCAGATATACCTTCTGTTCTTCCCTTATTCCTTCGTCAAGTTTTTCGTATGCTTCAAGCGAAAACTCATCAACGGCATAAAATAGCAAGCTAACATAATGCTCAACCCCATCATCTGTATATTCTATAGTGTTATTGATGAAGTCATATATAAGATTGATTTTCAGACCGTCAGCATACTCAAAGATAAACTCAGAGTTATAATGTCTGAACTCCCTTATTTTCTTGCACAGT
>JAFUXY010000497.1 GCA_017477005.1 Lachnospiraceae bacterium
ATTTACTAATAAATTCGGAAAACGCGCCGGTAAAACGGTGGGCTCCTTCTCAGTTTCATCAAAATTTGGCATGAAATCGACAGTATCCTTGTTGATATCTGCCAACATCTCCATAGAAATCTTGGAAAGTCTGGCTTCTGTATAACGCATAGCCGCCGCTGAGTCGCCATCTACCGACCCAAAATTTCCATGACCATCTACCAAAGGATAGCGAGTAGACCACTCTTGCGCCATATTCACAAGAGAACCGTAGATCGATGAATCTCCATGCGGATGATATTTACCCATAGTATCGCCGACAATACGCGCGCATTTTCGGTGCGGCTTGTCCGGACCGTTGTTGAGTTCGATCATCGAAAAGAGCACCCTTCTCTGCACAGGCTTCAAACCATCCCGCACATCCGGCAGCGCCCGACTCGCAATGACACTCATCGCATAATCAATATACGATGTTTCCATCGTTTTCTTTAAGTCTACTTCCTGAATTTGGTCAAATACTGTGTCGTCCATAATTCATCCTTAATCTTTTTTGACAATATCTCTTAAATCACTCAAATCTTCTAATGTTCCACGACCTTCCAAAAATCTTATACTATATACGATTTGCTCATAATCAAGACCAATAAATTCTAGAAAATCTATAATACGAAGAACATCCGATTGACTTGCCATTTTCTTTCCTCCTCTATTACTGCAAGTAATATCTGACTTACTCTGTTTTCGGATTGCCAGTGCTGTCATCAACTCACACTTCGTGTTCGTTGGACAGTACTAGGCTCCCTAGCCTAGATTAGACATCCAAATTCTGTACATACTTTGCGTTTTCTTCGATGAACTCGCGCCTTGGCTCCACCTTGTCGCCCATCAACGTAGAAAAAATAGCGTCCACCGACGAAGCATCGTCCTCATCGAACATGACCTTTTTCAGAATCCGTTTCTCCGGATCCATCGTCGTCTCCCAAAGCTGCTCCGCGTCCATCTCACCCAGCCCTTTGTAGCGCTGGATCTTGTTGTTGCCATCACGTCCGATTTCCACGAGAATTTTATTCAATTCCTCATCGCTGTACGCATACCAGACCTTTTTGTTTTTCTCAATCTTATACAACGGCGGCGTTGCCAAATAGACGAACCCCTGCTTGATCAGCTGCGGCATAAAGCGATACAAAAACGTCAGCATCAAAGTCGCAATATGCGCCCCATCCACGTCCGCATCGGTCATGATAATGATTTTGTGATAACGCAGCTTGTCTATATCAAAATCATCGTGGATTCCCGTTCCAAAAGCTGTGATCATCGCGCGGATTTCCGCATTCCCATAGATGCGATCCTCCCTGGCTTTTTCCACATTCAGAATTTTTCCTCTCAATGGTAATATCGCCTGCGTCGCGCGACTCCTCGCTGTTTTGGCAGAACCTCCTGCCGAATCTCCCTCCACTATGAAAATCTCACAATTTCTAGGATCCTTGTCTGTGCAATCTGCTAGTTTTCCAGGCAAAGCTGTCGACTCCAACGCCGTCTTTCGCGTAGCATTGCGCGCCTTTCTAGCGGCCTCCCTCGCTCTCTGGGAAAGCAGCGACTTTTCACAGATCGTCTTTGCCACTCTTGGATTCTGCTCCAAAAAATACACCAATTGCTCAGACAAAATAGCATCCACAGCGGCCCTGGCTTCAGAATTTCCCAGCTTTTGCTTGGTCTGCCCTTCAAACTGCGGTTCTTCGATTTTCACGGAAATAATCGCCGTCAGCCCTTCCCGGATGTCCTCTCCGGATAGCGCCGGATCCTTTTCTTTTAATAATTTATTCTCCCTTGCGTAATTGTTGATTGTCCGCGTCAAAGCGCTTCGAAATCCGGAAACATGCGTTCCTCCCTCCGGAGTCGTAATATTATTCACAAAACCATAGGAAGAATCGTTGTACCCATCGTTGTGCTGCATGGCCACTTCGACCAACACATTGTCTTTCACGCCTTCGCAGTAGATTACCTCTTCATAGAGAGCCGTCGTGCTGCGGTTCAAATACTGGACAAATTCCTTGATGCCGCCCTCGTAGTGGAAGACCTCTTCCTTCGCAGGCTTGCTTTCTTCCTCTTCGGCATCCACCGATTCCACCCGCTCATCTCTCAGAGTAATCTTCAATCCCTTTGTCAAAAAAGCCGTCTCTCTCAGCCTGGTACGCAGAATCGAATAATCAAAAATGGTGGTTTCAAAAATCTCAGCATCCGGGTAAAAAGTCACCTTCGTGCCAGTCTCCGCCGGATCGCAATCCCCGATCTCCCGCAGTGGATAGCAGGTATTGCCTCTCTCATAACGCTGCTCATACACCTTTCCATCCCGACGGATCTC
>JAFUXY010000498.1 GCA_017477005.1 Lachnospiraceae bacterium
CGTGCCTGAGCCTGGTTTTTCTGACGCGGAGGAAGGGGCTGTCCTTTCTCAAGATAGCGGATATCTGCGTTTTGGGCGGAATTTTGGGTCAAATCTGCGGCAGATGGGGCAATTTTTTCAACCGGGAGGCCTTTGGAGGCTATTCCGACGGCCTGTTTTCGATGCAGCTGCCGGTTTCCGCAGTGCGACAGGCGGACGCTATTACTGCAGAAATGCTTGAAAAGGCGACAGAAGAGGGGGGACTCACTTGGATCAGCGTGCATCCGACCTTTCTCTATGAGTCTCTGTGGAATCTGGGCGTGTTTTTGATCCTGTATTTTTTCGTTCGAAGGGTCAAGCGGTGGGACGGGCAGGTCTTTTTTTCGTATCTGCTGCTGTACGGCGCCGGGCGCTTCTGGATCGAGGGGCTGCGTACCGACCAACTGCGGATACCCTATACTTCGCTTCCGGTGTCGCAATGTCTGGCGGGGGCCTGTGTCGTCGTTTCGACAGCCGTGCTGTTTGCGAAGCATTTCTCGTCTGAATCAGAATAATTTTCTACGATTTTACCAAAACACCCGTTCTAAAGGGTGTTTTCTTGTTTTTCCCAACAATATCTAGTATAAATAATCCAAATTTGACATCAATATCTTGTATGGGAATTCCCCCCACTCAGGCAAAATGCGGAACTCCTCTAGATTTTTTAGTAATTTTTCCCCTTGAAATCTTCAAAATGAGGCCGTATTATAGATGCACGAGGTGAAAAGTGGGGGAAAATGGTAGAAAGTGGGGAGGAGGGGAGCCAATATGTTCATGGGCGAGTACTCGCACAGCATCGACGCGAAGGGGCGTTTGATCATTCCTGCGAAGTTCCGTGAGCAGTTGGGAAACGAGTTTGTTGTCACCAAGGGTCTCGATGGCTGTTTGTTTGTCTACCCCAATGAAGAATGGAGCAAGGTGGAAGGAAAGTTCCTATCTCTGCCACCCACAAAAGAGACCAGAAAGTTTTTCCGATTCATAGTATCGGGTGCCAGACCGGCGGAGCTCGACAAGCAGGGCCGGGTTCTGCTGTATGATATGCACAGAAAGTACGCTCAGCTTGAAAAGGACGTTGTTTTGGCGGGTGTGATCAACCGCATTGAAATCTGGGATAAGAGTCGATGGGAGGAGAATACCAGCTACGATGACGTGGACGAGATTGCCGAGCATATGGCCGAACTGGGATTAGTACTGTAGCGATATGAAGGGTTTCTATCATGCGCCGGTGATGCTGGCGGAAGTGATCGAGGGTCTTTCGATCCGTGAAAATGGGATTTATGTGGACGGCACGGTGGGCGGAGGCGGTCATTCCGAGGCAATCCTTTCGCATTTGACAACCGGAAAGCTGATTGGGTTTGACCGGGATGAAAACGCCGTGGAAGCAGCGAGGGAGAGGCTGGTCTCCTATGGAGAGCGGGCGACGATCGTTCGTGAAAACTACAAGGATATGAATTGGATTATTCAAAAATTGGGGTATAAGGAAGTTAATGGAATTCTACTGGATCTGGGCGTTTCCTCGTATCAGCTCGATGAAAAGTCCAGAGGCTTCTCCTACATGGGAGGGGAGGAGCGGTTGGATATGCGTATGGATCGGAGGCAGACGCTCGATGCCTGTACGATCCTGAACACTTATAGCAGGGACGAACTTGTCCGCGTCTTTCGGGAATACGGGGAGGAACGGTTTGCGGGGCGGATTGCCAGGCAGATTGTTCAAAAACGAAAGACGAGGGCGATTGAGACGGCGAATGATTTGAATGCGCTGATCGAAGAAGCAGTACCGGCCAAATACAAGGTGGGGAGAGGTCATCCGGCGAAACGGGTATACCAGGCATTGAGGATCGAAGTCAATGACGAATTGAAGCCTCTGTCGGATGCCATCGATGGGATGATCGACTTGTTGGCGGTGGGCGGACGGTTGTGCGTGATTACCTTTCATTCACTCGAGGATCGGATTGTGAAACGGGCGTTGAAGCGGAACGAGGATCCGTGCACCTGCCCGAAGGATCTGCCTGTCTGCGTCTGCGGCAAAAAGTCAAAGGGACGCGTGGTAGGACGAAAACCAATCGTAGCTTCGGACGAAGAGCTTCGGCAAAACGGACGCAGCAAAAGCGCCAAGCTTCGCATCTTTGAAAAGTGTTGATGTTGTAAGGGAATCGAAAAAGGAGCGGAAAAATGGCACAGTATAATACTTATTACTATGAGGAGGGCAGCGCCGCGAGACAGATCGACCGGGGCGTATTGCCAACCAGAGAGGACAGGGAAAGAGAGTTAGCGGAACAGAAACGCCGCGAGAAGCGAGAGAGGATGCGGGCGCATCGCCGGGCCAAGCTGGCCGGTCGCCGTATGTCCGTGGGGATGGCATTTTCAGCGATCCTGATCGGCGCGTATTTCGTGGCCTATGTCCACATCCA
>JAFUXY010000499.1 GCA_017477005.1 Lachnospiraceae bacterium
AGGTTCTCCGGCCGGATATGTGGGTTATGAAGAGGGTGGCATATTGACAGAAGAGATTCGGAAACATCCGTCTTGTGTGCTGCTCTTGGATGAAATTGAAAAAGCCCATCCGGATATTTTCAATGTGTTGCTTTCAGTAATGGACTATGCTACCCTTACAGACAATCAGGGAAGAAAGGCAGACTTCAGAAATGTGGTTATTATCATGACTTCCAATGCCGGGGCGAACCGGTTGGGGAAAACAGGAATAGGATTTGTCAGTGAAAACCAGAATGAGAGTTCGCTAATGGACGCGGTGAAAAATACCTTTCAGCCGGAATTTCGAAACAGGCTTAGCAAAGTCGTCGTATTCAACAGCATGGATCCCAATATGGCCGCACTGGTTGTCGAAAAAAAGCTAAAGGAATTGTCGCAGCAGCTTGCGAACAAAAAAATCAAGATGTCATCGGACAAGAAGGCAAAAGCCCTCCTTCGCAAAAAGGGAATCAGTCAGGAATTCGGTGCCAGAGAGATCGACCGCGTGATCCGAAACGATATAAAGCCTTTGTTTGTGGACGAGATATTGTTTGGGCAATTAAAGGACGGCGGCAAGATAAAGCTGACGGCCGAGGAGGACGCATTTGAGGTGAGGGTGAAATGATAATACGATAATAGTCTATAGTTTGAGGATTAGCGTGGTTGGAATTGTGTAGGGGATTTTTATTGTTCAGTTGTTTAGAAAAAATGCAAAGAAAGGGTCAGATGAACCGATACTTTCTTTTTTGAATGGGGGTGCTTGAATATGACCAAAACAGTCTTCGTAAATGATGCTCAAATCTTGAAAAAGGGACAAGTTATAATCCCGAAAAACGTGCGGACAGCACTCGGTGTCGAGAGTGGAGATCGAGTGACTTTTATCGTAGATGGGAGCAATGTGCGTCTGGTAAATTCAGCAGTCTATGCCCTGATGCACTTTCAAGAGCAGATGCACGGAGAAGGGGAAAAAGTTGGACTTTTTTCCGAAGAAGATGTTGTAAACTGGATTACGCAGTCGCGTCGTGAGGAAAATGCGGAATGAGAATCATGGTCGATACCAACATTTTCATATCTGCAGCATTGTTTCCAAAAGGTCGTGCAGCCCAAGCTCTTTACAAAGCAATGATGCCACCGTATCATCCAGTTGTATGCGATTATGTGATAGATGAAATACACCGTAAATTTCAGGAGAAGTTTCAGAATAAAACACATGAACTAGAGGCATTTCTCTATGCTGCACTTCCAGCATTTGACATAGTTTCTACGCCAGATGAAGTCATAGATGCTGAATCCAAAATTCGTGATATCAAAGACCGTCCAATTCTTCGAGCAGCGTTGAATTCTGGTGTAGATCTGTTTCTCACAGGGGACAAGGATTTTCTTGAATCCTCGGTGGTAGATCCGCGTATTATCAGTGTCTCCGTTTTTCTTGAAATTGATCTGTGATGGAAATTTTTTCATAGATAGTGGCTATTTGGCGGGAGGTCAGAGCGGTATGATTAGAAAACTTCCGATTGGATTACAGGATTTTGAAGGGCTTATAAAAGACGGGTTTTTGTATATAGACAAGACAGAGTACATTTACAATCTTGTTAGCAAAGGGAAAGTGTATTTTCTGAGCCGTCCCAGGCGTTTTGGAAAGAGCCTGTTGCTATCCACTTTGAAAGCATTTTTTGAAGGGAAAAAAGGAGTTGTTTGAAGGGCTTGCGATAGAGACGCTTTTTTATCAGAGTGGCTATCTGACGATCAAAGGCTACGACAAAAATTTGATTCCGAAAAGCGTCAGTTGTTTGACTGGGTAGTGGAGTTGAATTATAATTCAGAGTATTGATAAGGAATCAGATGTCTAAAGTGTTTTGGCTAAAGTGTAAAGCAAAGGATTCTTATAGGGAAGGGAGAGATTTTATGAAGGGAAGAAAAAGATGGCTGGCGTTGTTGCTGGCGGAGACATTGGGAGTGCAGACATTTTGGGGAATGTCGTCGTTCGCATTTGCTGCGGAGGAGGATGCACAGATTGAGGCAGATTCTGTGGATGCAGAGGAATCCGAATCGGAGGAGTGGATTGTTTCGGAAGATGAAATTGCATCGGAAGAGATAGTCGGCGATGAGCAGGATATTTATGAGGAAGAATTTGATTCTGAGAAAGAATCTGATTCCCTGAATGAAAGTGCAGCAGAAACGGGAAACTGCGGAAAAGACGGCAGTAATGTGACCTACAATCTCGATCCGGATGGTACATTGACGATTACCGGAACGGGAGAGATGATGGATTTTAGTTATGGTAAAGGCTTTAGAAATACCATTAAAAATGAGATAAAAAAAGTAATCATACAGAATGGCGTAGAGAATATAGGAGAATATTTTTTCTATGGCTGCGAGTATTTGAAAGAAGTGACTATGCCGAATAGTGTTTCCACTATTGGAGAAGGTGCATTTTTTTCCTGTGAGAGATTAGATACCATTAAGATGTCCAGCTCGATTTCAGTCATAGGAAAAAGTGCATTTAACGGATGTAAAGGATTGAAAAAAAATCGAAATACCCAATAATGTTCAGAGCATAGAAAGCGGAGCATTTATTGGATGCGAGAGTTTGATGGAGGTTTCCATTCCCAATAGTGTAACTAATATGGGAGCGCAAGTATTTCAGGAATGCAGTAGTTTAGATTCCATAAAGCTGCCTGACAACCTAAGTTCTATAGAGGAGAGAACTTTTTATGAATGCAGTAGTTTAGCAAGTATAACGATTCCGGAACAAGTGGAAATCATTAAAGAGACGGCCTTTTGGGGTTGTAAAAGCCTTACACAGTTGAAAATACCTAGTAGCGTTAAACAGATTGAGAGATCGGCTTTTGGGGATTGTAGTGGTTTAGAGAGTATATCTATTCCGGATAGCGCCGGTATAAGCGATATGCAAGCAGTGTTTTCAGGATGCAGCTCATTGAAGAATATTAGAATTCCTAAAAATGAAAAAACGACTAGAATTGCGGATACTTCATTTTGTAATTGTAGCAGGCTGGAATATGTCGTCATTCCGAATACAATAAAGTTTATAAATGGATATGGTTTTGAGGGGTGTGATAGTCTCACAGATTTCTACTTCTTGGGATCGAAAGAAGAGTGGGAAGCCATATCCAAGAATAGTGGGAAGAAGTATATAGAGGGAATTAAAGTCCATTATAATAGCGCCGGTCCAAGTGATGATTCTGATGGAGGATCAGATTCAGAGGGAGGTTCCGGTACCGGCGGAGATAGCGGCACCGACGATAGTGGTGGAGAGCCGTCCGAAGAAGGTGGGAAATTTTCTATTTCAGACTGCCGAATCGTTCTATCGGGAGAAGATACGGACGAATATGTATATAGTGGCACTGAGAAGAGGCCTGCAGTGATCGTTTCGAAAGAGCAGGATGGTCAGATGGTCAATCTAACAGAGGGAACAGATTATGAGGTGACCTATCAAAATAATATTGAGCCCGGGACAGCCACAGTGACCGTAAAGGGGATCGGGAATTATCAAGGGACGGATACGATAGAATTTACAATTACGGGAGACGTGAGTGCGTTTACAGTCGGAAGAGATAATAGTTCTTGGATTAATCATGAGAATTATATTTTTCAGGATGATGAGTGGCATAATTACAAGATATTGAATGAAGAGCATAAAAATTTATTATACCGCTATCAAAGTGATAGCCAGCAAAACGCATTGAAAATTGCAATGTATAAAAATTGGTTTGGCAGTTGCTACGGGATGTCATGTGCAATGATATATTCGTATATGGGGAAAGAAGGACACGGGTTTCCCATTTTGCCATATATTGATGGTAAAGGGAGAGTGTACAAACTAATGTTTGATGACTTTGATGCAAGTACATTTGATTTCGATGACTTTAATCCTGGTGATGGGAAGCACTTTAATTGCACGACTTGTCCGAGAGATAACGCAGATTTTAGGGATTTGATTCAATACCTCCAGTTGACGCAGTATAGAGAGGATTATGAACCGAGGCATTGGCCGGATGGTTTTTACATCTTGTGGTCCTCAAAGATGAAAGCGCGGAAAGAGTTTCTCGAGGATTTAGTCAATGAGGCGCAAAACTCCAATATGCATAAACCATTTGTGTTCAGTTTCACCACAAATGGGAAAGAGGAAGGCCACACTGTGGTTATTAGAGGATTGAAAGAAGGGGAACAGAAGTATAAAAAGGAGGGAGGCACAGAAGAAAACGATTATTATCAGATAGAATATTGTGATCCAAATGGAGGATGGATGTATAATGATGGCCAATGGAATCATAGCTATGCTTATAGCCTGTATCTGTTGGTAAAAGAAGATTTTTCAGAGTGTTTTTCCGTGGCTTTAGGTGACGATGGCGAAATTCACGAGCTGCCACAATACGTACCACTAATAGTAGATAATGATTGTACCTACCTATCTTATTATTTGCCGGATAAAATGAATAATTGTTTTGGGAACGGAGAGAAGAAAAGATTTATAGACAAGATTAATATGGTTGTGGATACTGTTGATTCGTTTGTAATAAAAGTTCAAGATGGAATTAAGTATAAAGTTGATGGGAGTGGAATATATGGGATTGAAGGAATATTAGGAGATGGATATGAATATGGCAATTGTGAAGTGATTCCGATAAGCGGAAATGGAGGGGGAGCTTTTAAAATAAAACTGCCTGCCACCGAAGGCATAACCATCGAACAAATCGAAGGAGACATAGACATTAGCTGCTGTTTGAACGATGAAGAGTTTATGGCTGTTGATGGCAAAAACATCGACAAGATCACGATGGAAGAGGAGAAGGGTGTTTCCATCGAAGGAACAAACGCGGAGTATACCGCATCCATTGGCGCGAAGGATGAGGAGAACACGTTGGTTCAGTCTGAGGGAAAGGTAGATGGAGAAGTAGTTTATTCTTATAACAACGGAAGAATAGATATCGAGGGTGAGAATGTCAAAGACACCACTATTACCACTATCTCGGGAGATGCAGAGCCTAAACAGCTGAGCGAGTCAGAGGCCGCGGAGTACATTACCTATGACGAGACGGCGCCTGTAGATTCATCCAAAGTCGATTTGTCAGAATGCGTGATTTCCGGAGTCAAAGACACCGAATATGCAGGCTCTCCGATTACCTTCGACGATACCATAGAAGTAATGCTAGGCGACCAGCTGCTTTCAAAAGACACGGATTATTCATTACTATATAAAAA
>JAFUXY010000500.1 GCA_017477005.1 Lachnospiraceae bacterium
AGTTTCTCGAAATTGTACTCGCCCTGCCACAAAATATACGGGATATTCACGATCTGTTCGAGGGACAGCAGCACATCCTCGTTGTACACCACGAGCTCGTGTATCGTATCCGCCAGAAAATCCTTGGTCTTGAACACAAAGTCCAGGTTGTGAACCGAAACCAAGATCTTCTTTTTTCCAAACCGCTCGCTCGCCTGCCGGACGAGGTCGATCGTAGAAGGCTTCGAGCCGTTGAGCATGACTTCTATACAGCCAGCGTACAGCAGCTTCTTGACATCTTCCAAACGCTTGATATTGCCCGCGCCGCAAATTTTGATCGCAAAGGTGCGGTAAATCTGGCGGATCGCCAGCAGATTTTTCTCATGCTCCTCGTCCTCGTCCGAGAGATCGATGCAGAGGATCTTGTCGATGCCGCTGTCGTTGTAGAGGCTCGCCAAATCCATCAAATCCATCCGCTCCGTCAGATCGTTGGGACCGTTGACCGCTTTACCATCCTTGATAAATATGGTCGCAACTATATTCTTCTCTTCCATGATATCTTTTTAAGTATCCTTTCTACAGACTCCCCTTGGTCGATAGCACGGTCTTGATGCGCACATCCTCCATCGTCGCCATATCGAGCGCCTTTCCAAACGCCTTGAACATCGCTTCGATCACATGGTGCGCGTTCCCATCCCGCAAAACGATAAAATGCAGATTCATTCCGGCGGAATACGAAATGGCGTAGAAAAATTCCTGCACCATCTCGGTATCAAACGCCCCTACCCGCTCCACGGAAAAGCTGTGCTCCATCCGAAAATACGGCCGCCCCGAAAGATCAATGGCGCAAAGCACCAAAACCTCATCCATGGGCAAGATGCATTCCCCGAACCGGCGGATCCCGACCTTGTCGCCTACGGCCTTGCGGATCGTAGACCCAAGGACGATCCCCACGTCCTCAATTGTATGGTGGCAGTCCACAATGAGATCCCCTTTCGCACTCACGGTCAGATCAAACAACCCAAGCCGGGCAAAGCCATCCAGCATATGGTCGAAAAATCCAATCCGCGTCTGAAGATCGGTCCGACCGCTTCCATCGAGTTTGAGTCCGATAGTAATATTCGTCTCCCGGGTTTTGCGGCTCACTGTCGCGCTTCTAGTCTCTATCATCTGTTTTCCTCTTGATATGATTATTCAAACCGCACCTTGATCGAATTGGCGTGCGCCGTCAGCTGCTCGCATTCGGCAAACCGTTCGATGTCCTCATGCACCTTGGACAGCGCCTCTCGCGAATAAGAGATCACGCTGGATTTTTTGATGAAATCGTCCACGGACAGGGCGGAGAAAAACCGCGCCGTGCCGTTCGTCGGCAGGACATGGTTGGGCCCCGCGAAATAATCCCCCAGAGGCTCTGAAGAATACTCGCCCAAAAAGATCGCGCCCGCATTTCGAATATGGGACATGATCTCCAGTGGATCCTTGGTAATGATCTCCAAATGCTCCGAAGCGATCTCGTTCGTCGCCTCGATCGCCGCTTCCATAGACTCCGCCTCCAAAATATAGCCGTAATCCTCCAGCGATTTTTGGATGATCTCGCTCCTTGACAGGGTCTTCAAAAATCCGTCGATCTCGTTTTTGACTTCTTGGGCCAACCACGCCGATGTCGTGATCAATATAGCCGAAGCCATCTCGTCATGTTCGGCCTGGGACAGCAGATCCGCCGCCACGTACCGCGGATTTGCGGTCTCGTCAACCAACAATAGAATTTCGCTCGGCCCCGCGATTGAATCAATGCAGACATGACCGAACACGGCTTTCTTGGCCAGCGCCACAAAAATGTTGCCAGGCCCCGTGATCTTGTCCACTTTGGGAATGGTCTGCGTGCCAAAGGCCAGCGCCGCAATCGCCTGCGCACCGCCGCATTTATAAATCTCATCTACCCCCGCCTCTTTCGCCGCCACCAAAGTCGAAGCCGGGATTTTTCC
>JAFUXY010000501.1 GCA_017477005.1 Lachnospiraceae bacterium
GAAATGTCACTTCAGCCATCGAAATGCCCCCCTCCGATATCGCCTGTCCCACAGAAATAGCGTCTATCGCATCGTACAATGTCAGCTCTGGCAAAACTCCCAGCTCTTCAATCCGCTTAAAAATATCCGACATAATCCGTTCTTCCCCCTTAGCTTCTTAAATTGTAATCAAATTTCAAGGTTTTTCCCACTTCAAGCCACGTTCTCTAGTGAATTTTCTCGACTCATCCAGCGGCATCGGCTTCGCAAAATAATACCCCTGCGCCCGCACACAATCAATCGTCTTCAAAAACTCAAAATGTTCTTCTGTTTCCACTCCCTCCTGCAAAGGCTCCGCTCCAAAATCCTTCGCCCAGGACATAATAAACTGTATCAGCTTGCCAGCCTTGGGATTGCGATCAAAGGTTCGCAAAAAATCCAAATCCAACTTCAATACATCGAAATCATAGTCGAGCAAATTGTTGAGTGAGGAATAACCGCTGCCAAAATCATCAATCCAGATATGGTAGCCCGCATTCCGAAACCTCTCCACTTCATGCTTCAAATAATCGGAATTTTCATTCAAAGCGCTCTCGGTAATTTCAATATCCAGCAGCTCTCTCGGCAACCCATACTGGCTGCGATAACGCTCCGTCAATTCAAAAATATTACAAAGCTCAAAATCCAATCGCGACAAATTCACGGATACCGGCACTACCTGCTCTCCCATATCCATCAACGTCGCTATATCTTCACATACTTTTCGGATAATAAACGTGTCTACCTTGTGAATTTGATGAAACTCCTCCAATGTCACAATGAAATCCGCTGGAGACAAAAATCCCTGTTTGGGATCGATCCATCTGGCCAAAGCTTCGTATCCACAGATTTCCCCTGTCTGAACGCGGATCACCGGCTGATAATATACTTTCACATATTGCTTTTCAATAGCTTCATCTACTGTATCCAGCACATATTGCTGCAGCCTCAGTCGATTGTACAGATCTGCATCATAGACACTGTATATCTTGTCGTATCTCCGCTTCACAGTGCCACAGGCAATCCTGGCATGATCACAGGCGATCCCAACTTCCTTGCAATTGCTTTCAAGCTCATAGATACCGGCCTTGATCTCCACCCGAACGCCATCCCAAATACCCATCATCGTGGAATGAATCTGTTCAACAAGCTCAATGGTATTTTGTGCATCGGTGAACACGACGAAATGGTCATTCGAAAAACGCGCTGTCTTTCCAGTAGGAAATACATTTCGAATCGTATAAGCCATACGGCAGAGCAAATCGTCCCCTCTGGCAAATCCATAATTTTCATTGAACATTTTGAAGTTTATTATATCGAAATGAATAAATGTAAATTTGGAATTGGCTCTCTTTTCTTCATTTGAAATGATATCCTGAACTGTCTCATAAAACGAAGACATATTCAAAAGCCCGGTAAGCCGATCTGTATTCTGGTTCATTGAGAAAATCTGCGTCTCCGCAAAGCTGTTTCGGCTCCGGTTGAAATATTCATCTTTGTCCACATCCACAATATAGACATAGAAAAACTTCTGACCACCTTCTCCATGCAGCAAATGACCAAAATCCTCGATATAGCGGATCTCCCCCTGTTTCGTCAGAATCCGATACCGCACATAATCATGCTTTTTTTCACTCGAAAAGGTCTGCGCTTGTATCTCGTTTTCAATTTTCACCAAATCATCCGGGTGAACCATTCCCTTGAAACTATTCCCCGTATATTCCCGAAATTCTTCGATCGTTTTGCAGCCAAAGAGCTCAATCACATTTTGTTCCGCAAAATAGATTTCCTCGTCCCCTTGCGCATTATAAATGAAAAAGCCTCCCGGCAACCCTGTTGGTATATAGTTTTCGTCTGGCCTCAACACAATTTTGTCCTTTCCCATTTTGCGCCTCCTATTCCCTGCGCATCCCAATGATTTTTTTTATTTTCTGAAATCCACAAAGATGTGGATTTCAGCCTGCGCCGACCGCAGCGACATAGTCGCATAATTCCTTATGCGGTCGGTCGCATCATATTATACCAATGGAACAAAGATTCCATATCTTTGTTCCATTGAGTATAATATACCACAGACTACCCCTATGTCGCAATTCTAAAGTAGGGTTCAAACCAAAAAACCCATATATTTGGTAAAAAAAAGCCCCGACCCTACCTCAATGGTAGAACCGGGACCTTCCTACGCGATCAGGGGTTCGAACCCTGGACACCCTGATTAAGAGTCAGGTGCTCTTCCAGCTGAGCTAATCGCGCTTGTTTCCAAATCAACGGAACGAATGATATTATACGTTCCATGCTCTCATTTGTCAACAATAATATTAAAATTTCTTAAATTTTTTTACATACTAGCGAACATCGCCGCAATTTCCTCCTGAGTCAACTGTTTATTGGGATCATCACTTGGCGGAGCGACTGGTTCGGGAGGCGGCGGTGTAGATGAATCCGCCTGCGCGAACATTGCCGCAATCTCATCCGGCGACAGCTGCGTGTTCGGGTCGTCGCTCGGCGGCGTGATCTCCGGTACTGGCTC
>JAFUXY010000502.1 GCA_017477005.1 Lachnospiraceae bacterium
CCAAGTTCGACTAGCCACACCGCATAGGTAACGATAGTACTATACTACCTTTATTCGGAAATTGCAAACAAAATTTGGGGAAAGAAATAAAAAAACTCCGAACTCCTCCTTACGCTTCCGGCTGCAAAGGTCCATAATAATAAGAGGCCGTAGCGCCACCGTCCGCAAGGAATGTGGAGCCCGTAATAAACGCACCGGCATCGCTCATAAGAAGCTCTGCGATATTCGCCATTTCATCCGCTGTACCGGGCCTTCCTGCAGGACACTTCGCGAACATATTCTTATAAAAATCTCCACGGGGACCATTAAATTCATCGATCGCCAATGGCGTCACAATGATGCCGGGAGCGATATCGTTCAGCCTTGCTCCTCGCTCGCCCCAGCGGACGCACTCATACATCACACGCTTCTCATTGCATCTCTTCGCCATTTGATAAGCATGAAGCGTATCCTTGATGTTCTCTGGCTTCAAGATTTCAAGATCAAGCAATTCCTCCGTCGGCGTTGTAGCAAGTGCCCTGTCTTCTTCCGGTGTGAGCTGCGGCATTCTCCATCCGGACTGACTGGAGATCGTCACACCTGCTCCGCCTTCGGCGATAACCTCCCCGACCTCTTCCAGAAGAACAGCAGTACCATAGAGATCCACTTTCAATATCGCCTCAATCGGAGCCTGCGAGGGAGATACGCCTGCTCCGTTGGCTTGCGAAAACTAAAACTGAGGCAGACCATCCTGCCATTCTTTTATCTCATCTCTCGCAGAATCCTCACCGGCGTTACCGCCCCGTATCGCTATTCCGTCAAGCACAGTGGCACCAGGCTCTCGATCCCGGATCATATCGTAGGTTCCGCCATCCTGACTCCCTTCATGTGTATTAAAACGGCACAATGGTCACACCGGAAAAGTCATAAGTATCAAATAGGGTTTCAAATACCATCGGCATGCGGTACCACCACATCTATTCTGTTTATCTGCATTCCAAAAGCACCTCCAACAATTCATCTCTGCTGAATTTTTTCGCACAACCACCAGTCAGGACTGTGGTATCTGCAATCGCCTTGAAATCTGTGTCAGAAGAAATATTCATCTCGGCGAATGTGGTTGGAAGACCGATCTCTTTGATAAATAACGCAAGAGCGTCAACAAATGCATCCGCAAGCTCTTCCTCGCTCTTTTCAGAAGGATCCACATTCCACACCTCTAGCGCCAGCCTGGCAAACTGCTTGTTTGCCTCCGGCATCATATGGCGGTAAAGCACGGGATGCAGCACGGCCAGTCCCTGTCCATGATTGCAGTCCGTGTACGCGCCCAACTGATGCTCCAGCATATGGCATTGGAAGTCCGTCACCTTTCCAATTTTCAAAATCCCGTTCTCGGCCATAGCAGCCGCCCAGATAAGCTCGCTTCTTGCCTGGATGTCCTGAGTATCTGCAAGCGTTGCACGGATGTTGCGGATGATGTTCCGTTGGGTGGCCTCATTGATCTCATCCGAGAGATTCACTTCTCTGGGGGAGCCCAAGTAGGTCTCAATACTGTGAGACAGGGAGTCAAACGCGCCGGATATCACCTGCTTTAGAGATAGGCCAGCAGAACATTCGTGCCGACCTTGGAGAGTTCTGTGGCCAGATTGTTTGCAGCCGCCTTTTCTCCAAAATAGACCTTTACAGGGTAATGGTATGTAAATGTATTCATTCTATGACCTCCAGGCTCTTCAGCCATTATTTTACTCCCATTCTTTACAGATCCGGCTGCAGCTCCATCTTGGCATACTGCGCAACCGTTTCCGGAGTAGCCGTATAGTAGCGCACGCCCTTATCGATCTTTGCGATCTTTTCCATATCTTCTGCGGAAAGCTCAAAATCAAAGATATTGAAATTATCACGGATATGCTCTGGATTCTTTGAGCCCGGAATCACCACATTTCCGCTCTGGATATGCCAACGGAGAATGATCTGTGCATTGGACTTTCCGTACTTTGCAGCAAGTTCTGTAAATACCGGCTCGTTCACCAGATTCTTGTCACCATGTCCTAGCGGATACCAAGCCATCAACCCCATATCCGTCTCCGCAAGGGTCTTCTTGAGCTCTGTCTGCGGGAAGTACGGATGCGCTTCAACCTGTACGACCTGCGGTTTAATTTCCATCGTTTCGATAGCTTCCTTCAGCAGCTCATCCGGGAAATTGGAAAGACCGATTGCTTTCACTTTGCCCGCTTTATATGCCTTCTCAATGTTCCTATATCCCTCGCGCCAGTTGTCTGTTGGCTGATGCAGGAAAAGAAGATCAATGTAATCTGTATCCAAACGCTTCAGCGACTCTTCGACGGCCGTTTCCTTTTCATATACGGTCGGCCAAAGCTTGGTAACAAGAAAGATGTCCTCTCTCGCCACGCCACTGCTTTTTATTCCTCTGCCGGTTCCGGATTCGTTCATATAGCCGTTTGCGGTATCGATAAGACGTACACCGCTCTTAAGCGCACTCTCTACAGAGGCTTCTGCCTCTGCAGGGGACATCATGAATACTCCGATTCCCGCCATCGGCATTTTCACTCCATTGTTCAATGTAAAATACTGCATTTTCACGACTCCTTTCTTTTACCAGCTGCTTGTGGTCAATATTAGGCTCTTTGCTTTATGATTTATTATAGTCGTTTTATGCTTGAAAATAAACTACTTTTCATCTATAATAGTATGCGTTTTACGAATACCATCTATGGAGTCTTATCATGATAGAGACTTATCTTCTTGAACAATTCGCCGCTTTTGCAAGATGCGGAACTCTCGTAAAGGCATCCGAAGAGCTGCATATCACCCAACCCACGCTTTCCCGATCTATGAAAAAACTGGAGCATGAAATTGGCGCATCCCTGTTTTACAGGGAAAACAGCAAACTGTCTCTGAATGAAACGGGAAAGGTCGCAGCGAAATACGCCAAAAAAGCGCTTGCTGCAAACCAGGAGTTGATCGACCATGTACTGGCGTTTGAACGGAGCCTCAGAACCATATCCTTGGGCTCCTGCTCACCATACCCAATCAACGAACTGGTTCCCATACTCCAGGAACAGTTGCCAGGAAAAACGCTGACAACTGAATTAAACAGCTCCGATGCGCGTCTAATCTCAGGGCTTCGAAGCCATCTGTACCAGATTGTTGTCCTCCACGAATACCCGAAGGAAAAAGATCTCTTTTGTCAACGGTATCTGGACGAGCAAATTTACATCACGGTACCGGAAAATCATCCACTCGCAGGCAGAAAGCATGTCTATTTTGAAGATCTGAAGGAACTGCGCATTTTGATGACAGCTCATATTGGATTCTGGATGGAGATCACTCTAAGCAAGCTTCCCGAATCCAACCTTCTGATCCAGAAAAATCTGGATGCGCTAGGAGACTTGATCGATGCCTCCCAGCTTCCATTTTTCAATTCGGATCGGATGATCCAGAAAAGTACCATGATTCCATGCCGCATATCGCTCCCGATTGAAGATCCGGAAGCAAAAGCCACCTATTGGGTCTGCTGCCTTTCCTCAGATCAGCAAAAATTCCGTTCATTATTCAACGCTATACGCAGCAGTCTGAAATGTGGAAGGAGCTCCGATCATCCATAACGAACCATTCCCACCGTCGACACTGGCTAGGATTGCGATACAACCTTTGACGGATTTTATCGAATATCCGCCGTTGCGATATGGGTTTGTTTCAGACCTAGAAACGAAACCTGATATACATAGGTCAATTCCGCAGTTCCGAAGCATTCGCCTAAGGTATTTTCCTGTATATCCACATTCAACTCATAGCCGCGGCTTTCGGCGTCTTTCTTGCATGCGGACACGACACTCGTGCTGTAGTGCCCGGATTCAATTTGGGATACGACGCTTGAAAGATAGGAATCCGCACTTCTTGCGTCAATAGAGGCTTCCACCAATCCAATCCCGGTGCAGCTCAATACAAGAAGAAAAAAGACGCCTAAAAAACTCTTAAAAATACTATCCATAAAATAGAATCCTTTCCAACACAGATGGCAAATCTGAATAAAAATCTGATACATCGTTTTCGGACAGGAAACAAATCCGCACGCATCCAACCGGAGGTATATCACGATGTTGAAAATGATTGCTGCCCCAGATACAACACCAAAAGCAGGATCATATCGACGACCATCTTGACGCCTCCCGTCAATTGCGGCGCCAAAAACATAATCTGCATTCCAGCCAAAGAGTCCTCGTTTGCCAACTTTTGGGCTTTGTCGTAGAGCATTTGGTTTCGCCGGATGATATCTGCAATTTGGAGCCGTGCATCTCCGCCAGTTCCGGAGGATATGGAATAAAGCATCTTCATAGAGGAAGCGACCTCGGGCATTCCAAATTCAGAAAGAAAGTTCATATACGGTTCCATAGACTCTGGTTTCTCCTTCAGATCAAGGATGAAATTCGACAAAGCGGGCTGCAGGATCCTTGGGGCCATCTCAAAGGATTTTTGCACGGCGACCGGCACGTTTTCCGTCTGCAGCAGCAGAGAAACCTCCATCAGCCAATTGGGAAATTGCTTTTCAATTTCCCGGGACACGCTTTTGTACGCAATTCGTTTTCCCATCCGGTCCAAGAGCTTTTTGTCGTTGTATTCGGACAACCTTTGGTACTGTCGCACAAATTCTTCATCGTCTTTGTGGTCGGATTCTACAAAGCCCACGGTCAGTCGCTTGTCCGCCGAGTAAAAGATGAATAGATCCAGGATCAAAACAATGGTGGTAATAATCTGTGCCAACGGGTGGCTGGCAATATCGACTCCGATTTTGGTAGATAGCACAAAGACCATGGAGCACAATACAAGAGAGGTAATGATCGAGAGAAAGATTTCCCGACGCTTGACTTTCTGTTCCTGCTGCAGCGCATAGACCCTGTCTGCAAACATCCGGCGGGATTCAAGCAGCAAAAGAGTCGATTCCTGATAATTGCCTCCCAAGGTTTCTGAAGTCAGAGCGAAATGGTGGATGGTTCGCAATCCGTCATAAGGATACACGTCCTCAATCAGTGCAAGGGCTTTTTCTTCGACATTCGCCTCATCAAAGGTATGGAGAATATGGTCTTTGGCCGCTTGAATCACCTCCTTCATTTCGCCAGATTCAAAAATCGAAAGCAGATCCTCCAAGGTCGTCAGTACTTTTCCGGATTTTTGGAAGGAATACAAAAACTGCTCCATATAAATATTCAAGTCGGAGAAACGCTTTTGATGATACCGGTTCCTGAGCGCATTTCTCAGAAAAAAAGGTAATATAAAAAAGCCCGCACCGCACAATATCATCTGCGACAAAACTCCGAGAAAGAAGAACCGGCCAAGTATGAGCATTCCTGCGAATACAAAGGCGTAGAGGAAGATGCTTCTTCTCGTGGAGAAAACATAACCGTATTTTTTCAATTCATCTGAAAGAGAACGCATGCCGCTGCCTCCTATTCACGTAAAATGACAAAATGTACCAAACCATTGCCATCGATATGGTGCCGCTTTTACGATCACGCGAAGCCGCGAGCCAAACCACGATAGGTTCCCTTGGTACGCGGCGGCAGGAAAGACACGAAGCCTCCCTGTTCCTCCGAACGCATTTTCTGGTACAAAGCGACCGTTTGATCCGATGCAGGGAAGGGAATGTCCGGTTCCTCTCTTGCTGGCTCAGAAAGACATGCACCCGTAGTGCAGGCATCAGATGCGGCTATATCGGACGAGAAGGTATCCGTTTGGGGGATTTCAAACGAAGAGAAGTCCGAATCGCTGTCCGGCTGCATCGGATCCGGTAGTCCGGCATATTCAAATTTGCGGAGCAACCCCTTGGGAAGCGTCGTTGTCAATACCCTCCCATCTTCCACGATCATATGGCATAGGTTGGTTCCGTTCTCCCGCTCAAAATAACAGAGTTGGTCGATATATCTGCGGATGTGGCTTTCGCCATTTTCCTCCATCACTTCTTTTCGACGAATCAGGACGGCCAGATCTATGAAGCTGTAGATGTCGTTTTCCATACGACTTTCATTCCGGGCCTGTCCGCCCATATTGACCATGCGATCCGGAACCGTACGCACATCGTTTGCATGCAGCGTCGTGATCCCCTTCACGCCCGTAGAAAAGCCCTCTAAGAGCTTCAGTATTTCTGTAGAACGGGATTCGGACAGCATCATCCATTTGGGATTCAACCGCAGACAGGTCTTGATCGCTGTCGTATAATCCATCTGCGGCCCGACTTTCAGTTCGACGCAGTCTTTTTGTGGGTTGATATCCTTGTAATGCCACTCTGGATTGTCTTCGATCGTGATCACGCGTTCATTCGCAGGGATATACTGCGAGAAAAATTTGGCGCACTCTGTTTTTCCAGCGCCGGGCTCTCCGCAAAAAACAATATTCTGTTTTGAAATAATACAGGATTTGAGTAAATTCAATATTTCTTTGGAACAGTATTTATCCCGCAACATACCTGCCTCTGTCATCCGGACATAGGGCAGCGACTTGCGGATGCAGATACTCCGCCCGGAAATCGCAACAGATTCATGGACAATTGTAATCCGCAGCCGCTCTGTCTCTGCTTCGAGAATCGGTTGTTGCTTGTGAAACGGCTTTGACACCGCGTTTGCAACCCGTTTTGTAAATTGTTCGATAAACTCATCGGAAAATTTCGCATCACTATGATAACGCTCGTTCTTTGAATTCGTCAGCCAGAGATCTGTGCCGTTGAAATCTACGTCCGTGATATCATCGTCCCGGACAAAACGATAGAGCGGACCGAAATAGTCCTCGCTTTCATCGATGCCAAGATTGTTTGCCAATAACCCATTTTTTACTTCGATCATATATTTCTCCTTTGATTATAGTAAACGACAAAACTATTTTTCCTTCAAGTGACCATGCACACAAATTCGACAGGAAAATTCGGCATTCGCCTCATTCGAATTTGGTGCAAAGTAAACTCACTTTGTTCGTTTACTATAGCTTTGTGTTCAGCAGCAGTGCTTCCATCGGTGGAAAGAGAATAGCAAAGAAAATCGGGCGATTCAATTAAAATTCTATAAACAATTATTAACAAAATTTAATAAATCGCTGATTTGATCATATTTCCTCGAAAACCATGCACACAAATCGCATAGGAAAGCCCTTCGTGCTGCGATTTGGCACAAAGAAAACGCTTTAATCAGCGTTTTCTTAAAAAAATGCTTTCGACAACCTCCTTGACGTGCCTATCAAACGGGAGTAAAATAGATGGCTATGAAAAGGGTGGTTGATGATCGTTGGGAGGAATGAACAAAATGAGTATTACGATGAATCTATACTATACGGGCACGGACGGGAACGCGAGAAAATTTGTAGAAGAGATGGAAAACAGCGGAACGGCGAACGCGATCCGGGCAGAAGCGGGGAACGAGAAATATGATTACTTTTTTTCTGCGAAAGATCCTGAGACCGTGCTGCTGATCGACAGTTGGCGGGATCAGGAAGCGATCGACGTGCATCATGCATCACCGATGATGGGCACGATCGCCGCATTACGGGAAAAATACAATCTGACCATGCGCGCCGAGCGGTATCTTTCCGACGAGGCAGGCGTGCCGCAGAAGGA
>JAFUXY010000503.1 GCA_017477005.1 Lachnospiraceae bacterium
ACGAAGCGGCGTATGATGGTATCATTGTCCGATGGTATGAGAAGGAGTATATTAGAATATGAAGAAAATCGTGGGTGTACGGTTTCGGCACACAGGGAAAAGCTATTATTATGATCCCGGAGATATGGAACTTTCCATTGGCACCGGCGTAATCGTTCAGTCGGGCGATGGGAAGGAATATGGAAAGGTGTCTATCCCGCCGATGGAGATGGAGGAGGAAAAGCTGCCCGCTATCATAAAACAAATTTTGCGAATTGCAACCGAGGACGACAAAAGGATTGTTGCGGAAAATCGAGAAAAAGAAGAGGAGGCCTTTTGGATTTGCAAAGAAAAGATCCGGGATCTGTCTCTTCCCATGAAGTTGATTCATGCGGAATATACTTTTGAACGCAACAAATTGTTGTTTTATTTCACTGCGGACGGAAGAGTCGATTTCCGCGAGCTGGTGCGCGTACTGGCATCGGTTTTCCGCACACGCATCGAGCTTCGCCAAGTGGGAGTACGAGATGAGACCAAATTGATGGGGGGCATTGGAATCTGTGGACGAGAACTCTGTTGTACCACTTATCTTTCCGGTTTTGTGCCCGTATCGATCAAAATGGCCAAAGAGCAAAATCTGTCTCTCAATCCTTCCAAAATTTCCGGAGTTTGTGGACGACTGATGTGCTGTTTGGCACACGAAGAAGAAGTGTACGAATATTTGAATCAGACTTTGCCAAAGAGCGGAGATTATGCGACCAATGTAGAAGGTCGTACCGGTGTCATTCGATCTGTCAATATTCTAAAACAAAGTGTATTGGTGATCTTCGAGGATGGAGATACCAGAGAAATGAAGGAATATGCTGTCTCAGATGTGGGATTGACGCCGAGAAGAATGGGCGTGCCTTCTCCCGAAGAAGTAGAGAAGATGCAGGCCGAGTTGGAAGAAACATTGCGTGCAAAGATGGAGGAAGAAATTGCACAGGCGATTGAGGATGGAAATGAGGTAGAGTACACTCATTTGAAAAGGGAAGTCGATGAACTAAATGTCTTCGAGGAAGGAAGAAAACAAAATCGAGACAGCGGAAAACGTGCAGACCGGTCAAAGAATCGAAAAAATACTCAAAACCAGAGCGTGGATGAGGAAGATAGCAGAAATAATTCGAGACATGGTCAAAGGAGCCGTTCGCAATCGCAGAATACTAATCGAAGACAACAAAGCAAGAAGCGGGACGGAGGCAGAAATCAGGAGAGCGGAAAAGGTCTTTCCAAAAAACGATCGCAGAGCGGGAAGCCGTATGGGAAAAAACAGAGCCGAACAAATGATCGAAAACCATCGCACTCGCTGAAAAGAAATTCGGAGGATGGACGTGGACGCACACAGAATCCGTCGAAACACAGTCATCGAGAAGGAAATACCGATTCAAAAAAACGTTCGAACGTGTCGGGACATCGAAATGGAGGCTATAGTCGGGGATATCGGACGGACAGGAATTCGTAAGTAGGTTAAAAGAAATGAACAAATTCGTTTCCTATATGTAATGGAATGCGTCTCAGTGCGATTGGGAAAAAGGAAAACAGGAAAACAGATGGATGGTTTATTTCCATATAATTTCTTAGACAAGGATGAACGTCTCGATGATCTTGGAATTGCTGGTCTTTCGATTATTCAGAATACAAAGTCGTTTTGTTTTGGAATGGACGCAGTTCTTTTATCGGCTTTTGCGAAGGTACATTCTGGGGAAACCGTTGTGGATTTGTGCAGCGGAAATGGCATCCTTCCGATTCTTTTGTCTGCGAAAACCGAAGCATCTCATATTTGGAGCATAGAGCTACTGCCAAAAAGCGTGGATCTGGCGCATCGAAGTGTGGTGATGAACGGATTGGAGGACAGGATTACCATTCTTGAAGGGGATGTCAAAAAAGCGTCGGAATTGCTGGAAAACAGGCAATTTGATGTCGTGACCTGCAATCCTCCCTATATGAAGGGCGGTTTGCTGAATGAAAAGGACGATTTGAAGATAGCAAGGCACGAAATCACTCTTGATCTTGGCAGTTTGGCAAAACAGATCGCAGTGTTGCTGCGTCCAAAGGGACGTGTCTATTTTGTGCATCGGCCGTATCGATTGACAGAATTGTTTGTTGAAATGCATTCAGCGGGAATTGAGCCGAAAATTCTGCGGTTTGTCCATCCCTTCGCTGACAAAAAGCCAAATTTGGTATTGGTTGAAGGGGTGAAAGGGGCAAAGCCATTTTTGGAGGTTGAGCCACCGTTGGTGGTGTACCAAAGTTTGAATGTATACACGCCAGAGGTAATGAAAATGTATGGGTATGAGAATAATCTTTGGGTGGAAGGGCAGTTTTGAAAAAGGAATTTCGAATCGGATGGTGGATGGTTCAAGGAATGAAATGAATAGCGGGGTTCTTTATCTGGTGGCTACGCCAATTGGAAATTTGGAGGATATTACCTATCGTGCTGTACGGATCTTGCAAGAGGTGGATCTAATTTTGGCTGAGGATACTCGCACATCCGGGAAGCTGCTTTCTCATTATGGAATCAAAACGCCAACTACTTCCTATCATGAACACAATAAATTTTCAAAGCTTCCTGTGTTGCTTTCGAAGCTGGAAGAAGGAAAATCGTTGGCGCTGATTTCAGACGCAGGCACTCCGGGAATTTCTGATCCCGGAGAAGAGTTGGTGGCTGCTTGCGTGGAAAAAGGGATTGAGGTGTATGCAATTCCTGGAGCAGTAGCAGCCATTTGCGCTCTTACATCGAGCGGGATATCTGGCAGACGATTTGCGTTCGAGGCCTTTCTTCCGAAAAAAAAGAAAAAACGGCAGCAGGTGTTGCATGAGCTCAAACAGGAAACAAGGACTATCGTTTTGTATGAAGCACCGCATCATCTGAAGGCTTTATTGGAGGAATTGATGGATGCGTTGGGAGATCGAAACATTGTATTATGCAGAGAACTCACCAAACGCTATGAAGAAAAAACAAAGACAACATTTTCTGAAGCGCTGCAAAAATATGAAACAGTGGACCCCAGAGGGGAATATGTTGTGATAATTGAAGGAAAGACAGAAAATGATGTCGAAAATAGAGATAATCGACAATGGAACGACATTACCATTGAAGAGCAGATGGAAATATATATGAATCGTGGGTTGGAACGCGGGGAGGCTATGAAGCAGGTCGCTAAGATGCGGGGGCTTCGGAAACGAGAGGTTTATGAGGCGTTGTTGGAGGCTAAGGAGACGTGAGGAATAAAAAGGAGACCGTGAGATTTTGATTATTTTGTGATCGCAGGTTTGTACAAGGAGGGGATGCTATGGACATGGAAAAAATTGCAAGGCTGCAGCAAATGGTGGATGAGTCGAAAAGGATTGTGTTTTTTGGGGGAGCGGGAGTTTCAACAGAAAGCGGCATTCCAGATTTTCGCAGTGTAGATGGATTGTATAATCAAAAATACGATTATCCGCCGGAACAAATATTGAGCCATACTTTTTTTATGAGAATGCGTTCTGAGTTTTATCGGTTCTACTATGACAAAATTTTGGTAGATGGTGTGGAGCCAAATGCAGCGCACAAGGTACTGGCCAAATTGGAAGAGATTGGGAAGTTGACCGCTATTGTCACACAAAACATTGATGGGCTGCACCAGAAAGCCGGAAGCAAGAATGTTTTGGAGGTACACGGTTCTGTTTTGTCGAATACTTGTATGTCATGCGGAAAGAAATTCGATTTGGACTACATGATGAAACAGAAAGAGGCCGGAAATCTGGAGCCTGTCTGCGACAAATGCGGTGGCGTGATCAAACCGGACGTGGTGCTGTATGAAGAGGGATTAGATCAGGATATTTTGAGTGAGTCGGTGAGACAAATTGCATCGGCCGATATGTTGATCGTGGGAGGTACCTCATTGGTGGTTTATCCAGCGGCTGGATTGATTGATTATTATCGTGGAAACAAGCTCGTGCTGATCAATAAGTCGCAGACGGCAAAGGATAGCGGCGCAGATCTGATCATTTCGGACAGCATTGGAAAGGTATTGTCGCAGTTGAAGTTGTGAGAGTTTTTACCTGTACGGTTGCCATCCAAAGCGATGTTTTGATGCGATTTATCGTAGTCAAAATATCGTTTTTGGATGTGCGACAGTACAGGTGGAATTTCCGAAATACGGATTGTCAGTGTGTTAGCGAATTAAAATGTGTATTTACAAGAATCTGTGCCACGAAGTAGGTCTAACAGGACACATGAAGTCGTTTAACTATAGCTGCTTGTGTGTAAGGGTGTTCTCATAGCGTTTTTTGAGCATGTCTATGCGATCAGAAAATATGGCAGGCAATGTTTTGTCTGATGTAATGTAAGAAAGCAAAACCTGGGCAGGTCTTGTTTTCGTGAATCGATCATTTGTCCAGTCACAATGAGCTCCCTCTGCCAAAAGGCGGACAAACTCATAGGCGATCTTTTCTGAAGCAAAATCTCTTCGGATTTGAATAAGTTCCTGAAGAGTTGGCTGGGGAAGATTTGCATTTTGATAGAAATCTTCCTCAGACGATGGGAAGTTTTCTAATTCTTTGAACTTCTTCAAACAATAGAGCTCTTTCAAATTTTTAATCTCAGTTGTCTGAGATGAGTTTTCGGGGAAAATCGTATTTTGTGCCTCATTGAAAAGAGGATCCAATAGTCGTTTTGTTTTTGTTTGATTCAGTGTCCGAATTTCCCGATAAAGTGGCTCGATCCTTGTTTTGTCTCGTTCTGCGGCGAGATTTTTTTGTGCTTTGAGAAGCCGATTGAAGTAAATGTGGCTTTTTTCTTTCATAATACGGCTATTGCGGATACTTTCGTATAGACGAATATAATCGGCCAGACCCGGTTCTATCTCTGCTTTCACTGGGTCGCTTGTTTTGAGATATGCGTCTATTTCTCTGTTTCGAAGCAGCAGAAAAAAGGGGGAAGAAATCAGTTTCGCTCTATTTTCGTAGGATTGCTTCAAATCCGTAAAAAAGGCCATCTTTGTTCTTGTTGAAACAGGTATTTCTCCAGATGGATCTTTTTTATTTTTTTTGTCAATTTCATCAAGCACGGAGTTGTATCCGGCTATGTCGTAAAGGATTTGATAATTCTCGGCAAAGTTTTCTACCAATTGCTCATCGTCTTTGATATTGAATTTTTCGACCCGATAAGTGTCCACGGACTTGACGAGCTCTGCAACGCCCAATATATCGGTAGAAGAATCTGATGTTTCTCTATCTATGTTTTTGCTATCTACGTTTTTGCTATCTGAGTTTTCTCTATCTGTGTTTTCTTTTTTGTCTTGTGTTTTTCCCTGTATAAATTCTTGAGAGATGTTTTCCAGGGCTTCTGATAAATGCACCTGAAAAAGACGTTTTTCCTGAGCTTCCTTGATTTTTTTTCGAAGTACCCCTGCTGAAAGTGTTTTGTCCGGAAACAAGATTTGATAGGTTTGTGCAATCAGCTTCTTCAGAATTTCGTTGTCAGTAAGCGGGATTTCAGAATTTGAGATAGCATCTACATTTTTTTCCTCGGTACTATCAATTGTCGTATTTGACTGTTGCGTCAAGAAATCTTGACGTATTTCTATAGTATTGTCCTGATTTTTGTCTTGATCAAGTGCAGCTAGCCTAGACAGTCTTATTTTGGCTTGTTTGACTTTTGATTTTTTCTTTTTGCTGAGGAGGGTCAACGGATCCTTGAAAATCTGGCTGCAATTTTTGGAAGACACTGTGGTCTCATTGGAGATGGCACAGTCGTCAGAGGGAGTGGAAAAGTGTTTTGCAAACCATTGTTTCTCGGTAGGAATCCGATCTGTGTTTGATTTTTGCATAGATTGATGCTCCAACCATTGCTGCAAAGCCGCCGTATGGCTATCGTTTTCCTTCGCAGACTGAAGACGGCGGCGAATTTCGGTCTCTCTTATAGAGAAAGTACTATTGAAAAAGTCGATGGAGGATAGTGGTTTTGAAGGTTTATCTGACATAATGTTGCCTCGTTTCTCGATGAAATTTTTGAATGATTCGCGTCTGCTCAGTCAAATGTAAGAATAATTCCAATATCTTTCAGCATTTCAAATCGTTTGGTACAGTGTTCCTGAACACGTTCTTTTAAGGAGCTATCAATACATAATCCGTGCTTATCCTGCGTGTCATCGCACGCACTTTGTGCAAGTTCTTTTCCGACAGTCCCCGGGAAAATATTTGTATCTATTTCCTCATTTTCTGTCGGCATCGAAAGATTGTTTGGATCTTCTGATAGCTCGTAGTTGAAATGCTCTATATAGTTCGAATCCAACAGCAGCTCTTTTTTGGTCACGTAATGGAAGGCTATCCTCCACAGAGGGGAGAGTTTTGCACGCAACTCTTCGGTTTCCTCTGGAGTGAGTGTTTCCCAAAAATCGTACTTTTCCATCATACGATCCAAAGCAGTCAGGCGAAAAATCAAAGATTCCAGTGCAAAAGCGTTTTCCGCAGAAAAATGATCGTATTCAAAAGAATGAGTAAGGAAAGATTCGTCCGTGATCTTTTCAAGAATTTTTGCTTCTAATACGAACTCGACCATTTGATGAACGGCAAGAATTTTTGCCTCTTCCATTGAAATTTGGTCTGCTTGGGTACAATCCAAACCCAAATACAGATCCGTCAGAAGGCGATTGGATCGTGGACTTTTGCGTGTCATGAATTGTGAGAGATCAAATCGTTCTAATTCCTCCAGTTCAGCAGAGGAGCCAGAAGTAGCAAAAGAAAACAGTCGATGTCGGTTTGATTGCAGCTTCGACTCTGCGTCCAAAATTCTCTGCGCGTTTTGGTGTTTGTATTCTAAAGCAATATCGGTAGGAATTCTTTGTTCTATTTCTCGTGTGTGTTCATTTGGAACTGGAAGATTCTGTGAGCATCCATCCTCTAAAACGGAGTGGGTGGGAGTATATGTCCATGACGGAACGGATTTGTTTGAAACCGACACAATAGACATATAAAAGACAAAATTTTCTGTCTCATTTTTGGATAACTCATCAGATTTTGTTGAAATTTGTCTGCTATTATTATTCTCAAAAAGAATGTAGCGATTTTCAACGGGGTCAGGAATAAACGGAAAAAAACCACAATGAGAGAGCAGATGGGAAAAAGTGTCCTCTGCTTCGTCTGAAAGAGAGTATGAACAAACCAATGCTGTTGTGTTGGTGTTTTTCGCCAGGCACGCAAGGAACTGAAGCAGAGTTTGTGCAGCACCCTGTTTTCGATGTGTTTCTTCTATATAAATAGAACGGATTGCTAAAATGTGATTTGGCATCACTTCTGCGGATAGTATGCCACAGGCCGTTTTTGTTTCAGCATCGACAACGCCGATAAACAAATCAGAAACCATCAGTGCCTCATCACTCACCGCTGATAAAAAATATTCTGCTTCCGTTTCTGTGATCAGTGTTCCGAAAAAATTCTGCACGCTGATTCCCCCTGTTCTGTCAAAAGATCTAAGTGGATTCCGTCAAAAAGTTCTAAAATTCCATCAAAAGCTTTATGATTCCGTCAAAAAGGTCGTTCAAAACAATCCTCATTACTATAGCATACAATCGGATTCACTTCCATAAACTAAAAAAGAATAATTGTTCAAAATGATTAAACTTTGTTCAAACTTCAAAATGGCACTTGAAAATCAAAATCATACGTGGTAATATTTGTACTCGGTATATGACAAGTGCATTTTTGCACAGTATCTCTATTGTTAGGCAAATGAGCTACAGGATTCGTTTGCCGGATATCGAAGGATATCTATGTCCTTGCTTCTCCAACTGGATAAGGGGAGAGGCCGTTGAAGACCGAAAGGAGGAAAAGATGACAAAGTATGAATTAGCGCTCGTCGTGAACGCCAAGATTGAGGACGACGCGAGGACTGCCGTGGTGGATCGGGCAAAGGAATACATTACCCGATTTGGTGGTACGATTGGCGAAGTCGAGGAGTGGGGCAAGCAGAGGCTTGCTTATGAGATTCAGAAGATGCGCGAAGGGTATTACTATTTCATTCCATTTGACGCAGCGCCCGAAGCACCGATTGAAATTGAATCTCAGATCCGCATCATGGACAATGTGCTTCGATTCTTGATTGTCAAAAAAGACGAGCAATGAATTAGGAGGATTTCATTATGAATAAAGTAATCTTGATGGGAAGGCTGACCAGAGATCCGGAAATGCGCTATGGTGGTGCGTCGAATACGGGCATTGCACGGTTTGGCATTGCGGTAGACCGTCGTTTCAAACGGGAAGGACAGCCGGAGGCAGATTTTTTCAATTGTGTAGCGTTTGGTCGTTTGGCGGAATTTACAGAAAAGTATTTGCACAAAGGTATCAAGATTCTTCTCGAGGGAGAAGTCCAGAACGACAATTATACCAATAAAGAAGGCCGGATGGTCTATGGCATACAGATCGTTGCCAACAATATCGAATTTGCGGAAAGCAAAAATGCACAATCGACCGGTGGGAATTTTGGACAGGCTGGCGGATATGGCCAGGGAGGTTACAATCCATCGGGTGGCTATGGACAAACGGGCGGCTACAATCAGTCGGGAGGCGGGTTTGCTCCGGCTGGCGGTGATAATTTTGAGCAGGGAAGCGCGATGCTTGACCTTGGAGACGATGATGGCTTTATGAATATCGATGAGGGTATCAGTGAAGAAGGTACATTGTTCGGAGAGTGATCGCGCAACGAAGGAAAGGAGTGTAGAATAAATGGCATTTCGAGGATCGGAAGGAAAAAGGCGTTTTATTCGCAGGAGAAAAAAAGTCTGTGTATTTTGCGGAAAGGACAATCAGATCAGCTACAAGGATGCAAACAAGCTGAAAAGATATGTGTCTGAACGGGGCAAGATTCTCCCCAGGCGTATTACAGGAAACTGTGCAAAGCATCAAAGAGAGCTTACAAAGGCGATCAAACGTGCGAGGCATATTGCGATTATGCCGTATGTGATGGATTAAAGGAGTGTTCGGTAGAGACTAGATTTGGGTCAAAGTTGGATGTCGATGCCGATAGAAGGGAGCCGGTATCATAGGATATCGACTCCTTTTTTCTAATATAGAATGATGGACGAGGTCATTGGGGGCGAAAGTCGGTATTTTGGGGACGCTTCCCTACTCATAGGGGTTCAGCAGCGCATATAGGTAATGATCCTGCCACCTTCCGCTGATACGGATATTTTTGCGAAGCAATCCTTCGCGAACAAAGCCTATATTTTCGAGCAATTTGGCAGAGGCTACGTTGTCCGGGAGAACAGTGGCTTCTATGCGATGCAGATGTTCTTCGCTGAAAAAGGCCTGGCACCCGGTGTAGATTGCTTCTGTAGCGTAGCCCCTTCTGCGGAAGCGGTGGTCAATTTTGTACCCTATTTGTGCAGATAATGCATGGGGTGCGTAATTGATATTGCGAAAGGCAACTGTACCAACGATCTGCAGGGGATTGGTCTTTTCAAATAGATAGTACCGGGCAAACTCGCTTCGCAGAAACATATCGGATTCAATTTCAAGAATTTTATCATAATAAACCAATGTGGAAGCGGCTTTTAGATCGAGAGGCTCGTATTTGGCAAAATCCTTTAGATTGTGCATATAGAAGCTGTAGACTAAGCGGGCGTCGCGGCGGTCGCAAACACGCATATATAGTTGTGGAGTTTCATATTTGAATTTCATAGCTTTTTTTGGATCAAAAGGGAGCAGATCGAATCGTTTCTTTGAAATTTTTGGGTGTGCATGGTTTTCGAGGGAATACAATTAAATCAGTGTTTCCCTAAATTCGTTTTACCATATAATTCAGTGCTTCCATTATAATGAAATAAAATAGATTTGCAACAGGGAGATAGAATGGGAATAATTGGAAATCTAGCAGAAAATCTGGGAAAAACGAGAGATGAAAAGTTTATGCGGATGGCCTACAGAGAGGCAGAAAAGGCGTACAAGGGGGGAGACGTCCCGATTGGATGCCTGATTGTTCAAAATGGTCATGTGATTGCAAAGGGACACAACAGGCGAAACCAGGACAAAAGCGCGCTGTCCCATGCTGAGATAACGGCTATCCGGGATGCTTGCAAAAAGCTCGGAGACTGGCGGCTCGAAAATGTGGAAATGTTTGTGACGCTTGAGCCTTGCCCTATGTGCGCAGGTGCTATTGTGCAGGCGCGGATTCCGAGAGTGGTTATCGGATGTATGAACCCGAAGGCGGGGAGCGCAGGCAGTGTTGTGGATCTGCTGCATATGCCCGGGTTCAATCATCAGGTGAAAACAGAGTATGGGGTGATGCAGGCGGAGTGTTCGGATCTGGTTTCTCGATTTTTTTCGGAACTTAGAGAGCAGTCCAAGGGGGACGAAGGCGAGGTCTGATTTTGGGCAGACATTCTTGAACAAAAATTCCTGACGAAATCGATTTCAAATGGGAATTGACAGAACCGTATATAAAGGATAAAATGAAATTGACCGAGCAGCCGGGGTGTCAGCGGTACCCTGTACCGGCAATCCGCTATAGCCGGGGTGATGTCCTTTTCTGAGGGCCTTTGCAGCGATAGGGTTGAGCCCTTCCTTTGGAAGTGTTTGAACGTTTGGGTCCTGCGCAACAGGCACTTGTGAACCGTGTCAGGGCAGGAATGCAGCAGCACTAAGCAAGATCGTTTGTGTGCCGCAGGGGTGCCTGGGCCTAGCTTTCGGGGAAGCAAGCGCCTATGGCTTCGGGCTCGAAGAAGGACGCTCGGTTTTTGTATATGAGTAGCCTGGAGGATTAGAAGATGGCGACAGAAAAAGAGATAGATATTTTTTTGTTGGATCACAAAAAGGGGGATACATTATGAAATTGGGAGCATTGGAAGCAGGGGGAACAAAAATGGTCTGTGCCTTGGGCGATGAGACGGGCAAGATTTTCGAGCAGGTATCCATACCTACGACAACGCCCGATGAGACAATCTCGGCATGTATTGATTATTTCAAGGACAAGGAGATTGAGGCCATTGGAATTGCTTGTTTTGGGCCGATTGATCTGGATCGCAATTCTGATACCTATGGATATATTACCACTACGCCGAAGCCGGGGTGGGCGAATGTGGACATTGTTGGACGAGTCAAGGAAGCACTGAATATTCCGGTGGGTTTTGATACCGATGTGAATGGATCTTTGCTTGGTGAAGTGACGTACGGGGATGCAAAGGGGCTGACCGATGCGGTGTATTTCACGATCGGAACAGGAGTTGGAGCTGGCGTGATCTCTAGCGGAAATTTGGTGCATGGTATGATGCACCCGGAAGCAGGGCATATGCTGATGGTGCCGCGCGAGGATGATGCGTACAAGGGCCATTGCCCATTCCACGGAACCTGCCTTGAAGGGATGGCAGCAGGACCGGCCATCGAGGAGCGTTGGGGCGCAAAGGGCAAGGAGTTGGCTGACCGGGACGAAGTATGGGATCTCGAGGCACACTATATTGCACAGGCGATGATCAACTGCATTATGATTCTTTCTCCGCAGAGGATTATTTTGGGTGGTGGCGTGATGCATCAGGAGCAGCTTTTCCCATTGATCCGCAAAAAGACGGAAGAGATGCTGCATGAGTATATCAAGACTCCGCAGATGAAGGATTTGGAGCATTATATCGTACCGGCTTCATTGAATGATGATCAGGGTATCATGGGATGTTTGAAGCTCGCCGTAGATGAGTTGGCGAGAAGCTAGTGGTAGTTTTTGGAAGGATGGAGGTGGGAATATGACGCAACGAGAGATTACGAATATTATTTTGGAGCTTCGGAAACGGGGATGGAGTGATACGGAGATAAATTCTTTTGTCATGATTGTTGCAACGCATAATCCTACCGAACAGGAAGTGTTGGAATCTAATAGTAAAGTATTGGGGGGAAAGTGATATATGGCTACAAAAATCGATAAGACAGCAATTGAATTGGCTAATATTTACGAGATTCGTTTGAAAGTTGATGATAGTGAAAAGCAGATATATACGAAAGAGGAATTGTTGAAATTCCTAGATGAAGCAGCAAAAGAGATAAAGGCTGCGGAAGAGGGATAGGGAATATGACAGATTTTCAATACCGATCTATATTGAAGTCCATAAAAATGATATTGGATGGGTGTGAAAATATAGAGGAGGGAAAGCGAAAGATTGATGAGCTGTTGGAGAAGGACGGCTAGGACAAAAAAGGAGAAGGGGAATGGTTGATACAAAAAAATGGGAACCGGAATTTATGAAGCGGTTCAACCGCCACTACGACGAGATGAAGTGGCTGTATGGGGAAATTTACAACGGAGACGAGCAGGCCTTTGATTATTTTTGCACCATGCTCCACAATTGCTACAAGGACAGGAATGATATCCTGCGTAGTTGGGATGGCGCGAGGCAGACGGTGCCGGATTGGTACAGAGGCAATGACATGCTCGGGATGCTCCTCTATACCAATTGCTTTGCGGGTACGCTGAAGGGCGTGAAGAAAAAGCTGGATTATCTGCAGGAATGCGGGATCAATTATGTCCATCTGATGCCTCTTTTGCAGAGTCCGGAGGGGAAGAGCGATGGCGGTTATGCGGTTAGCGACTATCGCAAGGTCGATCCGAAGCTGGGCACGATGAAGGACTTGGCGGATCTGGCGGCTGCCTGCCACGAAAAGGGCATGTGCGTGTGCCTGGATTTCGTTATGAATCATACCAGTGATGAACACGAGTGGGCGATTCGTGCGAAGAAGGGTGAGAAGGAGTATATGGATCGTTATTACTTCTTCGACAACTGGGACATCCCCAATGAGTACGAAAAGACTGTGCCGCAGGTATTCCCGACGACAGCGCCTGGCAATTTCACTTGGATTGATTGTGTTCAGAAGCCTGTTATGACCATGTTCTATCCGTATCAGTGGGATTTGAACTATATGAATCCGGTCGTTTTCAACGATATGACGGAGAATATGTTGTATCTGTGCA
This sequence comes from Lachnospiraceae bacterium, assembly GCA_017477005.1. Taxonomy (GTDB): domain Bacteria; phylum Bacillota; class Clostridia; order Lachnospirales; family Lachnospiraceae; genus RGIG4930. The sequence goes on from JAFUXY010000503.1 coordinate 12,950, forward strand.
ATCAAGGCGTAGATATTATTCGTCTGGATGCGGTGCCTTATATATGGAAGGCTTTGGGTTCTACGAACCGCAATCTGCCTCAGGTTCATACGCTTGTGCGGATTATGCATATGGCGGCGGATATTGTGGCGCCGGGTACGCTTCTTCTCGGAGAAGTAGTGATGGAGCCGTCCAAGGTAGTTCCTTATTTTGGCTCTGTAGAGAAACCGGAATGCCATATGCTTTATAATGTGACAACTATGGCGAGCGCATGGCATACGGTGGCGACGAGAGATGTACGGCTTTTGAAGCATCAGCTGGGGATTACCTTTGCATTGCCGCATCAATACACCTTCCTGAACTACCTGCGGTGCCATGACGATATTGGCTGGGGACTGGATTATGACTTCCTGAAGCAATTTGGCGTTGAGGAAGTGTCACACAAGAAGTTCCTCAATGATTGGATGACCGGGAAGACCTATGGCAGCGACAGCCGGGGTGAGCTGTACAATGACGATCCCCGTCTTGGAGATGCAAGACTTTGCGGAACGACTGCCTCGCTTTTGGGGATTGAAGCGGCTGAGTTCGAGCAGAATGAGGGGAAAGTGGATTTGTACATTCAGAGAGATCTGATGATGCATGCTTTCCTGTTCACGCTTTCCGGTATTCCGGTGCTGTACAGCGGGGACGAGATTGGGCAGTTGAATGATTATGATTATCACAATGACCCGCTCAAATGGGATGACAGCCGCTATATCCATAGAGGCGATCTGAATTGGGATGAGGTGGCGCTTCGCAAGAAGAAAAAGACGCGTAAGGTCAGGATCTTTGAGGGATTGAAGAAGCTGGAATACATTCGAATGAAGTATGATGTCTTTTTGAATGATGCGGATACTTGGATCGTGGAGTGCTACAATGATCACGTATTGGGAGTTGGACGGTATTACAACAAGCAGAAGATGATCGCCTTGTTCAACTTCAATGACTGCGACGAGACGGCGTGGATCAAGGAGCCGGAGGAATATACAGATATGTTGACTGGCGATACTATGCGTGCTGAGAATTTCGGTTTGAAGCCTTACGAATTCCGTTGGCTGTTGACGAAATTTTGAGGAGGATTTTCTTTGAATTAACTTTTTGGGGTGTCTTGGGGAGGACACCCTTTTTGTTTGACGCATAGGCGTGTGTCTTCAATGGAAATGGGGGCGAGGGATGACAATTAAGGACGTCGCGCGGATTGCGGGGGTTTCACAGTCCGCAGTGAGTCGGTTTCTAAATGGGGGATCACTGAGCCAGGAAAAACGAGAGCGTATTCAGGAGACAATCGACAAGACGGGTTATAAGCCGACAGTGGCTGCGAGGATGATGCGGACCGGTCGCCAACACCAAATCGGGGTACTGATACCAAGGGTGTATTCGGATTCTGTCGCCCAGATTGTGACGGGGATCAATGAGTATATTCAAGACTACGGTTATGGAATGGTAATAGGCGAGACGCGCTATGAGGAAGAGCGAGAGCTGGAATACCTTGCTTTGATGGAAGAAAGCGGAGCTGCTGGGATCGTTGTGATGGGGACGGAGCTTTCGACACGCCGTCTGGCAGCTTATCGGGGGATTCGGGTTCCGCTTGTGGTGACGGGTCAGAATATTACAGGTATTCCTTGTGTATTTCACAACGATTTTTGCGCTTTGGAGGAGTTGACCGGACGTGTTTTGAAGAAGTGGCACAGTCGCTTTGCGTACATTGGCGTGGATGACAGGGATCCGCAGACCGGGACAGCGAGACGAGAGGGCATGCTTTCAGCATGCCGCAGAGCAGGCTACAAAAAGGAAGATATTCTAATAGAATATTCTGATTTCACGGCCATGGGCGGCTACAACGCTATACAGCGGATCCTCAAAACAACGAAGGATATCGAAGGGGTCGTTTGCGCAACGGATACGATTGCTTTTGGGGCTATGCGAGCGCTTTATGAAGCGGGGCGGGTTCCGGGAAGCAAGGTTGGCATAGCAGGCGTGGGAGGCAGCCAAATGGCGGCTTATTCTTTGGTGCCGCTGACAACGGCTCATTATTACTTCAAAAAATGCGGAATGGAAGCAGCGGAAATATTGATCAAAACAATCGAAGCGAAGATGGTCGGAGAGTTGCTGCCTGCCAAACAGGTGTGTCTGGATTATAAAATCGTCGAGAGGGCATCCATATAAGGAGGCAGATCAAAAATAGCAACCGTACAGGTAGAAAAATTGTGGTAATGATTTTGGAAAGCACAATATATTGTGATTTCGCACAAAATGTATGAAAAATGAACGGCAATTATATACAAAAGACACAAAAAAATGTTTATAAAATTATGAAAAACCACAACTTTACATAAGTTGAAACTTGGGATAAAATGGTTTAGGTGAAATCGTTTTCATTGCGGTTTCGGGAAACGTACGAAACCGTTCCGTGTAAAAGCGGGGAGTAAGTAAAGGAACCGAGCGAATCCGGAAAGGGATCCGGCGTAGCTCAACACAAGAAGGGAGGCACAAATGGCATTGGATTATCGCAAGTGTGCGGAAGAGATTGCTGCCAATATTGGTGGTGGTGAAAACGTCGTTTCTGCAGCACACTGCGCCACTCGTTTGCGTCTTGTTATTGCGGACAATGACAAGATCAACAAGGCGGCGCTCGACAACATCGACGGCGTACAGGGTATGTTTGAGTCTGGCGGACAGCTTCAGCTCATCATCGGTACCGGTACCGTCAACAAGGTTTATGATGAGTTTTTGGCTGTGACGGGAGCGTCCGCAGCGACGAAGGAGGACGTGAAAGCGGCGGCGGCCGCGCAAGCTCCGGTATGGAGGAGAGTGATCAAGGCGCTTGGCGACGTGTTCGTCCCGATTTTGCCAGCTATCGTATCCTGCGGTTTGATGATGGGTCTGATGGAGGCACTCGCAAACGCTATACCGGGATTCGGCGACACAGACTGGTATGGATTCCTGCATCTGATCGCAGTTGCGGCTATTGCATATCTGCCGATTTTGGTTGGTATTTCCGCTGCGCGTGTGTTTGGAGCGAATATCTTCCTTGGAGCGACGCTTGGTATCGCTATGTTGGATCCTTCGTTGTTGAACGCTTGGAATGTGAGTAATACAGACGCGATCAATTCTTTCTTTGGCGTGACAGATGGGCAGATTCCTGTATGGCATATCCTGTTCTTCAATGTTCAAAGACATGGTTATCAGGGACATATCATCCCGGTGATCATTGCGGTATTCCTTATGGCGCAGATCGAGACAAGGCTGCACAAGATTGTGCCGGAAATGATCGACCTGTTCGTGACACCGCTTTGTACGATTTTGGCAACGTATTTCCTGACATTTACGATCATCGGACCTGTATTCTCAGCTCTTGAGACCGTAGTTTTGGGATTCTTCTCCGCATTGGTGACGGTAGGCTTTGGTATCGGGTCGCTGGCCTGCGGCGCTATTTACCCGTTCACCGTGGTCATGGGTCTGCATCATATGTTCAACATCATCGAGCTTGGTATGTTGGCACAGGACGGCGGAAATGGACTGAATACTTGGATGCCTATCGCTTCTTCCGCAAACTTTGCGCAGTTTGCTGCCTGCTTGGCGGTTGGTATCAAATCACACAGGACGAAGACAAAGGCGGTAGCCGTACCGGCGTCCCTTTCTGCTTCGCTTGGTATTACTGAACCTGCTATCTTCGGTGTGAACCTTCGTTATACGAAGCCGTTGGTTTGCGGTTCTATCGGCGGCGCTATCGGCGCTATGGTTGGTTCTTGGATGCACTTGGGAGCGCATGCAAACGGCGTTACGGGTATCCCTGGCTACCTGATCATCAACGATCCTGTGAAGTACACGATTATGCTGGCGATTTCTTTCGCAGTAGCGTTTGCGTTGGCCTTTGTATCGCACAAGGATGAAGAGGACGTGGCTGCACAGCCTGACCAGAGAGCGGTTGAGGTTGAAGAGAACAAGCCGAATGAGACGAAGAAGGCAGCAGCCGCTACGGCAACGAAGGCTGTTGAGTTGGATAAGTTGGCTCCTGTTATTTCGGCATCGAAGAAGACGGATATTCAGATCATCGCTCCGTTGGAGGGTGAGGTTGTCGATTATACAGAGATTCCGGATGGGGCATTTGCTTCCGGTGCGCTTGGAAACGGCGTAGGAATCAAGCCTGCTGTGGAGACGGTAGTTGCTCCGTTCGATGGCGAGATTGTGTCGGTGGTTGATTCGAAGCATGCGGTTGGTATCGCTGGAGACAATGGAATTGAGTTGTTGATCCACGTTGGTATCGATACGGTTCAGATGAATGGTGATGGGTTCGATTGCTTCGTTGGTATGGGCGACAAGGTCAAGAAGGGCGACAAGCTCGTATCGTTCAGCAAGGACAAGATCGCTGCGGCCGGATATTCGGATATGGTTGTGGTGCTTGTGACGAATAGCTTCGAATATGATGAAGTGAAGTCGATTGTGTAAAAAGCTGTTGACAAATCGTCTGGATGTGGTATAATGCTAGACGAGAAGGAAAAACAATGTCATATAAGGCACAACAAGAAACCTCGGCGGTGCTAGCGCCGAGGTTTTTTGTTGTCTGTTTTTCAGCCATCCGATCACTTCTCATGTCTTTTCAACCACTTGTCACAAAATTTGCAAACATAGTGAGCAAGAATACTTGCTATGAGTGACATGAGAAAGGAATTCAAATCCGTCATATAAGACACCTCCTTCCCAGTCGCAGGTATCGGTAGGCGACAACATAGACAGTATAACGTAAATAGAGACAGAATGGAAGATTGGTATTCAAAAAACGCTTGACAAAATGGGCGTGTGTGGTACAATATTAGCTATGATTAGTTGAAAGATAAAGGATA
>JAFUXY010000504.1 GCA_017477005.1 Lachnospiraceae bacterium
CGACGATCGATCTGGCGACAAGGACCGGGGAGGAGATTGTGATCGAACGGCGACCCGAGGCGGAGGTGACGGATATGTGGTACGAACAGCGGATGGCGCCGAAAGGGATTCAGGTCTACAATCCGGCCTTCGATGTGACAGACCATGCGGATATCACCGGGATCATTACCGAATATGGGATCGTATACCCGCCGTATGAGGAGGGGATTCGAGCTGTGATGGAAGGAAAACGTGGTTGACAAAATCCAAAGATAATCATAATATATACTAGTAGATTTTACGTTATTTTAATTTTTGGATTGAGGCAGGGCGGCTCGATCCGTACGTTTTAGGAGGCGTTGACATGAGGAAGGGAAATTCGAAGAGGAAGGGTATTTCAATTAAGTGGAAGCTGGTGGCAGTGATTCTGCCGATTGTGCTGCTTTCCCTTGCGATACTGGCCTTTTTGACCAACAGGATCAGCGAACGGATCATATTGGAGCGTACGCAGAGTGAGATGGAAGCGACGCTCGGTGAGTACAGCAATATGATCGCCGGAGAAATGGATGGGATCAAGCGCCAGACGGAGACGTTGGCCGATTCTGTCGCCGGTACCTATCAGACTACTTCGGTCGAAGAGTACGGAGAGAGCATTACCGATATTGTTGAATCGTATGACAACGTGATGGGAGCAGGGCTGTGGTTTGAGCCGAATGTGTTCGACAAAGAACAGCGATATTACGGACCGTACTGGTTCAAGGATTCCGGCAAGATTACTTTGAAGTGGGTTTATTCCAACGCCGAATACGATTATTGTAGTCTGGAATACTATACAAATGCCAAAAAACAGGACGAGGTGAGCGCCAATCTCACGAACCCGTATTACGATGAGTCTTCGGGACAGATGATGGCGAGCTGTTCCGCTCCGATTATCAGCAAGCAAGCGGGCTTTCTGGGCTGCGTGACGGTGGATCTGCAGCTTTCGAATATCCAGGACACATTGGACGCGGTGAGGATCGGAGAGACAGGCACGGTCTTCCTGCTGGATTCGGCCGGTGGCTACATCTACCATCCGGCTAGTTCGACGGCCGCCAAGGACGGGATGACGATTGACAGCTCTACCGAAATGGGAGAGTACACTTCCCAGATCAAATCAGCGGAAACAGGAAACGGCGAGTTCAAATGGGAAGGCAATACCCGGATGCTCTTCTGGGATACGATTACCTCCCTTGGCTGGAAGATGGGTCTGACCATCCAAAAAGGTGAAGTCCTGGCGGACGTGTACCGAATGATTGTAGTCTCGGTGGTTGTTGGTCTGGTAGCTATGGTTTTGTGCGCTGCTGTGATCATCTGGCAGGCATCTGGAATTGCGTCTGTAGTGGGCAAGGTACAGACCTTTGCAGAAAGCCTGGCAAGCGGAGACTTCACCGTGGAGTCCTTGAAAGTTACCCGAAATGACGAAATCGGGGCAATGTCCGTGGCCTTGAATACGATGTATGAAAACAATGCCGATGTGATCAAGAATATCGGCGTTGGCAGCGGGCGAGTGTCGGCCTCTTCGAATACGCTTTCCGAGACCTCTACCGACCTTTTGGCGCGGTTTGAAGAGGTACGTGCGGCTATGGAGCGGGTCAATGACGCAATGACGAGCACCGGCGCGGCGACGGAGCAGGTGTCTGCGTCGGCGAATGAAGTGAATGAATCCGTGGAGCGCCTGGCGACAGAGACCGCGAAGACCAAAGAGGAAGTGGTTGCCATCCAGAAGAGGGCTATTGAGATTGAAAAAGAGGGAAAGGAATCCTCGGAGGACGCAATCCGTATTTCAGAAGAGAGGGGACGCGAGCTCGAGTCAGCGGCGGAACAGGCGAAGGTGGTTGAAAAGATTGGCACTTTGGCGGATTCGATCGCAGACATTGCCTCCCAGATCAACCTGCTGTCCTTGAATGCGAGTATTGAGGCAGCCAGAGCCGGGGAGCATGGTCGTGGATTCGCCGTAGTTGCATCAGAGATCAACAACTTGGCGACAGAGACCAAGAACGCCGTCGAGGAGATTCAGCACACCGTTGACGATATCCAGAGCGCCTTCAATGATTTGAATGCCGCTTCGATGGAGCTGCTGTCGTTTATGCGGGAGACGGTGGCGCCGGATTATGAGAAATTCATTACCATTGGACAGGAGTACGGCAGAGACGCGCAGAGCTTCGGCAATCTGGCGGATCAGATTTCTGAAATGGTGGGCTATATTTCGGATTCGATGGAGCAGGTCAACGCCGCAGTCGCCTCGATTGCGGAGAGCGCTACGGAGACGGCGTCTTCATCGGCGGAAATCACGGACAGTATTTCCGAGTCGGCGGATCTGATGGAGCGGGTCAACGAGATGGCGGGAGACAGCCAGAGCGTTTCCGAAAATCTGGACGGCATCGTACGCCAGTTCAAGATGAAAGAGTAGAGACACCGGAATGGGTGTGCCAAGGGCGGTCTAAGGAAGGATCCAAAAATCGTTTTTGAGCGGAAAAGGGGAACAGAGGGGAGAGATTAGGAAATGAGAGGCCTGAAGAGAAAGGAAAAGCCCGAAAAGAAAAAGCCTGCAAAACGTGTTTTGCGGATGCGGAATGGGAAGAAAGTGCGCAGGATCAAGGACAAGCTGCTGCAGTCGATTATGCCAGCAGTTGTCCTGACGATTGTTGTGCTGGTGTTCATTTCGTCTCTTTTGACGCGTACACAGCTTCAGAGGATGGCGGAGGGGCAGTTGGAAGCCTCTATTTCCAACCAATCGGACAATATTTCGTCCTGGCTGGATGAAAATCTTGAGTTTTTCGCGACGGCCAAGGCGGCGATTGAGACGGCAAAGCCGCAGACAGAGGAAGAGTGGATTAGGCTGCTGGACACCTTCTATGGGTTCAATTCCAATTCGCCGAACGGTTTGTTTGTAGCGTCGCAATCCGGCACGTTCTACAAGGCGGCGGAGGCGGACATCAATACCAAGGAGCCGACAAAGCAGGAGTGGTTCAAGCAGGGCCTGACCAGGATTCAGATGGCATATGGCGCACCCTACAAGACGGACGATGGGACCGATGTGATTTCTGCTTCAGGGATTATCAACGACGGTTCGGACGATATTAAAGTAGCTGCGGCCGATGTGACGCTGGATCGGATTTCGATCATCGTCAATTCCGGCGTCAAGATGGACAATGCCAGTTCTTTCTTGGTTGACACATCGACCAACACGATTTTGGCCCATAGGGATTCATCAATGGTGGCGACGAATCTGTCCGGGTCGAACGAGATGATGGAGGAAGTTGTAGCTTCGCTTGCCAACAAGGATTATTCGACAAAGCAGGCGGGGGGCTATACGTTGGCCTTTTCAGAGGTCTTTGGCACGGATTGGGTACTTGTATCGACGATTGAAAACAAGATCATCATGCAGGACATCGTGCGGTTGGTCTGGATTTTGGTGATCGTGGGCTTTGTCGCGGTTGTGTTCATCAGCATTCTGATCCGCTTCATTGTGAGCCGGGTGATCGCGCCGATCGGACCGATTACAGACAATATCGGCGCTATGTCGTCCGGAGATTTCACGATCAATGTGGAGCATGATTCGAATGACGAGATCGGGCTGATGGGAGACGAGGTTGACGAGTTTGTGGGGTCGATGCGGGATATGCTGGCCTCGATCAACACGGAATCCGAGCGCCTGAAGACGCAGTCTGACAACAGCAGCCGGGTCAGCCAGGATATGTACGACGCCTCCCAGTCTCAGGAAGAGGCGATGGAAAACCTCAACAACACCGTGGAGCAGCTTTCCGCAGCGGTCAATGAAATTGCGGAAGCAGCGACGACATTGGCAATGGTGGTGTCGGATACAAAGACCAGCTCGGACGCGGCTTCCAAGAGCATGACGGAGACAGTCGAGTTTTCGAGCAAGGGACGAAGCGATATGGAGAAGCTGTCGAAGGCGATGGAGGGGATTCAAAACGCCAACGACGGTCTGGTGGAATCCATCAACAAGGTGGGCGACGCTTCGGAAGAGATCACGGGCATCGTGGCAATGATCGGCGATATTGCCGAAGAGACGAACCTGCTGTCGCTGAATGCTTCGATCGAAGCGGCCAGAGCCGGAGAAGCGGGCAGAGGCTTCGCGGTCGTGGCGACGGAGATTGGCGGTTTGGCCAACAATTCGGCGGCCAGCGCGCAGAATATTTCCAATTTGATCCATGAGATCCGGGCGTTGATCGACGACGTGGTGGCGCAGGCCAGAAACAGCGCAAAGAGCATCCGCGAAAATAGCGAGCTGATCGAAGCGGCGGTCAAGACCTTTGATCTGATCTACACCAATATCCAGTCTACGAGCGAATGCATTGACGAGATGATCGCCGGTGTGTCGAAGGTGGATGAGGTAGCGGCGACGGTAGCGGCGATTTCCGAAGAGCAGGCAGCCAGCGCGGATGAGATTCTGGAGACATCTCAGAGCATGGTCGAGAAGGCGCAGTCGATCACACAGTCGAGCCAGGATGTGGCGGACAATTCGCAGGAATTGGCGGAGACCTCAGACACACTGACGGGCTACGTGAAGCGGTTCAAGATCGATAAAGAGCCTAGTACTGTCCAACGAACACGAAGTGTGAGTTGATGACCCTAAAGGACTAGGCTTCGCCGTCGCAGTACTGGCAATCCGACAACAGAGTAAGTCAGATATTACTTGCGGTAATAGAGGAGGAAGGCTAGACGGTCTTTAGTCGTGTACATAGAGGAAGAGCGGGCATTCGTTCAGTCAACTGAGCGGATACCGAATATAGACAGGGGGATTTGGGAATGAAGCAATGGAAGAAACGGGCTGTATCCATCGTAGCGATGGGGGCGTTGGCAGTGGGCTTGACCGGGGGATTGGCAGCTTGCCACAGGTCTTCGGGAGGCGGAAGCGGCGTCAAGATTATGTATTCGACGAATCAGCTCGATGATTTCCGTACGCTGCTGCTCGAGGGGGTGAAGAGCGCGGCATCATCGGAAGGCGTGACCTTGGACGCAATGGAGCCGTGCGAAACGGCCGATGCACAGATCGCCCAGTTCAAATCGGCGGCAGACAGTGGCTATGACGCGATTATCTGCCTGCCGGTGGAGGCGGATACGGCGC
>JAFUXY010000505.1 GCA_017477005.1 Lachnospiraceae bacterium
AATGCCAAGACGGTAATTGAAGCTGACGAATACCGTATCCGGGTGTGCCTCTACAAAGTTGGCGCCGTACAGCAAGGGATCGGCGGAGCCTCCATAGGTAAAATCGCCGTGGTGAAACAGGACGAGAACCGGTTTTTTGTGCTTCGTTTTTTGCTCTCCGACAGCGATATTCAAGGTAAGGCAGTCCTCGCTTTGCCTGTGATGCTTCAGGATCGAGCCCTTGTGTTCGACTTGTATGGCCGATGCGCCGAAATATCTGGCTTCAAAAACGGCGTCGGAGGAAGGCAGCGGTTCGGGCGCCTTCCATCGGAGTTCATCCACTGGCGGTTTTGCAAAGGGAATTCCCAAATAGGAAATGGTTTTTTTGTATTTTTCACCGACATAGACGCCGGTTCTTGTCTTGACGGCGAGATCGGCATCGTATTCACCCAAGATGGGCTGATTCTGTTTGTTTATCTCCTCGAGGTCCTTGTCTTTGAGGTTGAACACATAGCCTTTGCTTCCGTCTCCGTACAGCTTGCGGATTTTCCGAATGCGAAATCCGCGGATGAACAGATTCACTGCAAAGCCGAGAACGGGAAGGGCCACCACATAGACGAACTCTTCGCTCAAATAATCCAGCATGGAAACCCCCATCCATACCACGGAAATCGTATGCGCCACCAGAAAAATGAGAAAAATGGTTGCATAAATCAAAAACCGTTTTTTCGGATTTTTTTGGACGGCTTTGCTAAAGGCGATGTTGCTGACGATCTCTTCAAGCGTAAGTCCCAAAACGAAGCTCGCCACCCCGCACGCAAGTTCCGACCAACCGGAAAGCCTCGAAATGGTTTCGCCAAAGCCATAGCCTAGTGCCGCTATAAAAGCGATCATGAAGTCATCAATCGTAAATAATTTTTTCATGGTTCCTCCGATTTCTCTTACAAAATACATTGATTGCTACAATGTATAGCATTGATTTCGGTCAAATACAAGGGGATGTGCCAGATTGTCAACTATCGGAAACAAATTTATTCGTTTCCTGTTGCACCGAATTCGAAATCGGAGAAATGCAGGGGCAACGATTTCGTGCTGTGCCACCAAAAATCGAAAAAAAGGTTTGACAATCTGGCACATCCTCTTGAAATTACGGAAAAAATAAGTATATACTGCCATTTGATGTATGTTTCACTGCAAGCACGGAGAGGAGAAAATATGAGCAATCGTGATATTGTCGAATTATTCGAATCAAGACAGGGGCACCTGGAAGAACGTATCAAACGCGATTACATCAAGAATGGGATTGCGACGATTCCCTGCCGTATTTCCGATTATAGCGATGTGATCAGCGCCTACAGCGTAAAAGGGTTTGAGAGTCTGAATCCGGATTTTGTGGATTATCTCAAATCGACTGCGGAACTGACGCCGAATGAGTGTCCCATTGTTTTGAACATAATCAGTGATTGCCTGTCGCCGGAAGAGAAGAAGACCATCGAAGAGATTATTCAGGACGATTTCGCTTATGATCTCGGCGCGGTGGAAAAGGACGAGGGCCGCCATGTGAAGAAATTCAGCTTTATGTTTATTGGCCTGATCATAGCGGGATTCTTGCTGTGGCTGACGAAGACCTTGGCGGAAGAACCGCGTGAAATGTTTTTTATATTGTTCTGGTTCATGGGGGATACCTTGTGCGACTATATTTTCATGACAGGATCTGACCTGCGCCGGGACAGGAGACTGGCCGGACGGCTGGCGAGCATCAAAGTCATCTTTTCCGACAGCTATGAGAAGCCGGAGTATACAGAAAGCGATGTTGAAAAATTGTACTCTGAGATTGAAAAGGAGGTGAATGAGACGATTCAGGAAGAATCATGAAAGTGTCAACCTGCTAAAAGCGAAAGGAGAACCAAATGAAAGCAGACAAGATCATCAAAAATGCGAAAATCTTTACATCGGACAAGGACAAGCTTCAAGCGTCCGCCCTTGTGGTGAAGGACGGCAAATTCGTCTATGTGGGCGACGAGGCCGGTCTTTCGGAATATGAGGGAGAGGTCACGGATCTTGGCGGAAAGTTCATTATGCCCGGCATCATCGACAGCCATGTCCATGTGACTATTCCCGTGGGGTTTGAGTATGCCCAAATGGGAGAACGCCTTGAGCCAAACGGCAAACAGGAGGTGCTGGACATGATGGCCGAGCGCATACGGAGCAATCCCGGTGAGAAGCGGTACCGGTTCCTTTTGGAGAAAAAGTACCTCAATGGAGAGGATATCGTAAAGGAGGATTTGGATGCGATATGTCCGGATGCCGAGCTTCTGATTCAGGAAGGGGAAGGACATAGTGTTTGGGTGAACTCAAAGATACTTGAAAGGCACGGCATTACAGACGATACGCCGGATCCCATACCGGGATTGGCGATTTATGTACGTAAAGACGGACATGTGACCGGAAATTGTATTGAAGGCGCAGCGGAAGTCCCGATCATCCTCGACAGTGGAATGGAGCTGACGGACGAACAGGTTGACGCAGCGCTGAAGCGCTGGATTGATTTCTCGGTCGAATACGGTGTGTGCGCGGTATTTGATGCAGGACTTCCGGGGGATGCCAAGTTCCATGAGAAGGTATATAAACGGCTGCAGGCTCTTGATGAACAGGGAAAGCTGCCCGTTTATGTTGACGGCAGCCTTGTGGTCAATGCGGAGCGGAATGCTGCGGAGGGTCTTGAGGAAGTGAAGCGCTTGCATCATGAGTATGACACGGAGCACCTGAGGTGCATACGATGAAGATTTTCATGGATGGTACCCAGAAAATCCATACCGCCGCCATGGTCACCCCTTATGTGGATGTTCATACGACGGGTTCTACGGCCTTTTCCGCAGAGGGAATTTGTGAACTTTTGAAGAATCTCAATGAGGCGGGTCTGGATCTTCATCTTCATACCGTTGGAGAGCGTGCCTCCCGCACGGTACTGGATGGTTTTGAGATGGCCAAAAAGGAGATGGGAGACAGCTTAAAGGTCAGAGTTACCTGCGCCCATCTGGAGATTGAGGACGATGCGGATCTGGATCGTTTCGCGAAACTTGGCGTGATCGCAAATTTCACGCCGCATGTGCATGCCGGAGATACCCAGGAGAGCGCGACATGGCTCGGTGAGGAACGTTCCAAAAAGCAGTTCCGCTGCAAGACGGTTTGGGACAGCGGCGCCCTAGTGTCATGGTCAAGCGATAATATTACCTTTGAGGACTTTACGACTTGGAATCCGTATCTTGGCATGGAGATCGGAATGACGCGCAAGGCCACCGACAAGACCAGGACTTATGAATGGGCGAGATGCGATACGGTATTTCCTCCTGTAGACGAGAGGATGAGCATAGAAGAGATGTTGCTGGGATTCACAATCAACGGCGCGAAGCAGCTTGGCATCGAGGATAAAAAGGGCTCCATCACGGCTGGCAAGGACGCGGACTTCCTTGTATTTGATAAAGACCTTTTGACAGCGGAGCAGGAGGGCTTTAGCTACAACAAGCCGACGGATGTGTATTTTGCCGGAAAGAAGATGAATTAAGGGAGGAGACTGGTACTATGAGTGAAATAAGTGAAATGATGAATCAGCCGTTGACAGCGGAGGATGTGAGAGAGATGCTGCGGTCTATGTACGGCGGCGAGAACAAGGAGATTACAGACGGCCATTTCGATCCGGCGCTGGCGGTCAAGTGCAAAAACGGAACCTTTGTTGGCAAGAAGACAGAGAATATCATTATGTACAGGGGGATACCTTTTGTCGGAAAGCAGCCGGTCGGGGAACTGCGTTGGAAAGCGCCGGTGGATGTTGTCCCGGATGATGGCGTATACGAGGCGTATTACAATGCAAAAAGCGCTATCGGAAATCCAGAATTTGAAACCGGCTCTCTTTTCGATTTGAGTGAAGATTGCCTGTATCTGAATATATGGAAGGCAGCAGATGCGGGAGCGGCCAAGAAGCCGGTCATGGTATGGATTCACGGCGGCGCGTTTGAATCGGGCGGAACAGTGGATCCCATGTTTGACTGCCACAATTTCGTGAAAGAGAATCCGGATGTCATCGTCGTTACTATTGCGTACAGACTGGGTGTCCTTGGCTTCCTGCATCTGTCCCACCTGCCGGATGGCGGGGAATACACGGATTCGCAGAACCTGGGGCTTTTGGACCAGAAAATGGCGCTGAAGTGGGTGCATGAGAATATTGCGGGCTTCGGCGGCGACCCCGACAACGTGACGATCTGGGGTGAATCCGCAGGAGGCGGAAGCTGCACCATGCTCCCGTTGATCGAAGGAACTCATGCGTATTTCAAGCGTGTCATTGCCGAGAGCGGTTCCGTCAATCAGACAAGATCTCTGGAGGAGGGGATTGAATGCACGAATGAATTCATGGAAGCGCTCGGATGCAAAACCGTTGCCGATCTATTGAAGGTCGATGGGGAAAAACTCTTGGAAGCTTCCGCTGTGCTCTTTACGCGTCAATTTCCGGAAAGAGACGG
>JAFUXY010000506.1 GCA_017477005.1 Lachnospiraceae bacterium
ATGGAAAAAAAGTGGCAATTAAAGAAACGAAACCCGTCGGAACGCGAGCGGTCGCTGGGAGGCTACCTGTTGGCCTGGGAAGTGGCCTTTGTCGTAATCATGGTTTCTGTGGTGATTATCGCTACCCTGTTTTTGGAGAAGGGCGCAATGGAAGGCGTGCTTAATAGCAGGCTGCACAAACGGATGTCGGAGCTTCGTATGGCGTTGGTCCTGAAGGCAAAGAGGTAATATTGCTCGGCTGTCAGGCGTATCGGAGGTCAACAGCATCTACCGGCGTTTCAGCCGCATCGTGATCTATACGGCGTTGCTGGTCGGAGTTTTGATGATCGGCGTGCTCTTTATTATTCAGAAAAAAATTACCGACGCATTCCGGCAGGTCGCCGAAAGCGCGGAGCAGATCGGGCGGGGAAACGATTTTTCGATACGCATGGCCGACACGGCGCGTTTTCGGGAAATATCCGCGCTGGTCAACGCCCACAACCGCCTTTTGGATCGCGTGGAAGAGTTCATCGACCTGCAGCAGTCCTTCAACCACAATGTCTCCCACGAGCTGCGCACGCCGATCGCGGTTATCCAGGCGCAGTGCCAACTGTTGCAGGAAAAATATGAGAACGATCATGAAATGATGGAGGTTATTTCCCGGATCAAGCGGCAGAATTAACGGATGAAAAAGATGATCCAGCTATTGCTCATTATCTGCCGCCTGGACGAGAAACGAAAGCCGCCGGGGATGAACGAGGAAATTCGGCTGGGCGATTACATTACCCTTTTGACCGAGGGCAGAGAGGACGCGGAGTTTGCTTTGTCTTTGCAGGATATCAGCATTTTTGCCAATCTGGACCTGGTCATTTCGCTCTATGATAATATCATTTCAAATGCTGTCAAATACGGCCGTTCCGACTGCCCGATAGAGATTTCCTTGTATCAAAAGGAGGATTTTGTCTACTGCCGGGTGCGGGATTTCGGAGAGGGCATAGCTGAGGCGGAGCAGGGCAAGATCTTCAATCCATTTTATCGGGTGGATACGTCCCGGAGTGAAAAAGGGTTTGGGCTGGGGCTGCCCTTGGCGCAAAAAATTGCGCAGTATTATCACGGAGGAATTTCGGTGGAAAGTGAGCCCGGGCAGGGAGCGACCTTTCTTGTGTGGGTCAAGTCAGAGGAAAAGGAGTAATACAATGGCAGAGGCATATCTGCACATAGGCATGCCCAAAACGGGAACCACGGCCATTCAGTGTTTTCTGAGGGACAACCGGGAAGAACTCAAAAAACAGGGATTTTGCTATCCGGATTTTGGATATGCCTATCCGAAGGTCGGGGCGCACAGGAACGGGTATTTTGTGTCGAGAGTGGATAATCTATACGAAAAAGAGCGGGAGGGCAGCTATCGCAAGCTTGACAAGTTGGCGAAATCGTGTGAGAAAATTATCCTATCCGACGAAGCCATCTGGCGAAAACAGAGAAAGCTGGATTTTTGGAAAACTATACGGGAGCGTTTTGAAAGCCTGGGTTTGACCTTGCAGATTATTGTATATCTGCGACGGCAGGATGAAATGATCGAATCCTTTTGGAATCATAGAGTAAAAGGGAAAGGGGAAACGGTTTCTTTTGCGGAATATGATGAATGGCTATGAGGTGCTCAAGCAGATGCACCGCGAGAATGTCTATGTGCCGATCATGTTTTTGTCGGCGAGAACCGAGGTGGAGGACATTGTTCGCGGGCTCGATGAAGGCGGGGAGGGAAGGAGATCCATCTGACGGCGAAGGAGTTTGCGATTCTGCAATATCTGGTTCGAAACAGAGACATGGTGGTGTCGCGGGAGCAGATCTTGTCCGGCGTGTGGGACGATGGCGGAGAGATCACGTCGAACGTGGTGGATGTCTATGTGCGTCTGC
>JAFUXY010000507.1 GCA_017477005.1 Lachnospiraceae bacterium
AAGAACAGCCTGACGACGCTTCCGATTGGCGGCGGCAAGGGAGGCTCCGATTTCGATCCAAAGGGCAAATCGGATATGGAAGTGATGCGTTTCTGCCAGAGCTTCATGACGGAGCTTTCAAAGCATATCGGGGCGGATACGGACGTACCGGCTGGAGACATCGGCGTTGGAGCCAGGGAGATTGGTTTCCTGTATGGCCAGTACAAGAGACTGCGCAACGAGTTCACCGGCGTTTTGACAGGGAAGGGCATTCCCTATGGCGGCTCTTTGGCGCGTACGCAGGCGACCGGATATGGGCTTTGCTATTATGCAGATGAAATGCTTCGCTGCATGAAGTCGGATTCGTTTGAGGGCAAGACAGTCGTGATTTCCGGTTCCGGAAATGTGGCGATTTATGCGGCGGAAAAGGCGACGCAGTTGGGCGGCAAGGTAGTTGCGCTTTCGGATTCGAATGGCTATGTGTACGACGCCGAGGGCATCCAGCTCGATGTCGTGAAGCAGATCAAGGAAGTGGAACGCGGACGTATCAAGGAATATGCCGAGCGTGTAGCTTCCGCACAGTATACAGAGGGATGCAGCGGCATCTGGAGCATCAAGTGCGATATCGCGCTGCCGTGCGCAACGCAGAATGAGCTGGACGGAGATTCCGCAAAGCAGTTGATTGACAATGGCGTGATCGCTGTAGCGGAGGGTGCCAACATGCCTTCTACGCCGGAAGCGATTGCCGCTTTCCAGAGCGCAGGCATCTTGTTTGGACCGGCGAAGGCCTCCAATGCAGGCGGCGTGGCGACTTCGGCGCTTGAAATGTCGCAGAACTCCCAGCGTCTTTCCTGGACCTTTGAGGAGGTCGATGAGAAGCTGAAGGGAATTATGCAGAATATTTTCCATAGCTCCTACGACGCGGCGGAGAAATATGGACACAAAGGAGATCTGGTGGTGGGAGCCAATATTGCCGGATTTGAAAAAGTGGCGAATGCGATGCTCGCGCAAGGCGTAGCGTATTGAGTTCGAGATCCAGAGTAAGAAGGATGATCGCCAGGCGCAGGAGGCGGCGGGCGCTGATGATCCGACGAGCTATTTTTGTCGGTATGTTGGTGTTCGTGGTCTGTATGGTGTCTGGCCTCGTCCATTCTTTTGTAAGCGGCGGAAAAAAGAAAGCATATTCCGCCGTTTCGCATGAGGTACTTATCAACGGATACCCTTATCATGGCCGGGCGCTGTTTTTGAAAGAGGACGAGGAGTATTTTCCTCTGAGCGAACTGGCATCGAATCTGGGCGTGGATGATTTTGAACGGAAGCGAAAATCCATTACCTGGGATGGCGAGGATCGTCCGTACGAAAAAGACGATGTTCTTTTGCGGATGAACTGGGGCGGTCCTTCGGAGGATTTCATCAAGGTTTCCTCCATCGAGGAGGTACTGGGACTTTCCGTTGTCATGGGCGAAGACGGTGTTTGTTCGATCAGCAGCTACCCGTCGATGAAATACGAGTGGGCCAAGGTCAATCCCTGGATTGCTTTGAATATGGGAGGGATGGATTCCTATCCGTCTACGAACAGCAGGGAAGCCTTCGATCGGCATTTCAAGCAGGGGATGCGGGTGTTTTCAGCTCCGATTTCTCTGACTTCGGACAATGTTCCGGTGGCTGTGCGCAGTTGGGAGGAATTTCGCGCTATCTGCGGCGCTGAAAGCAATGCTTCCGATGAAAACGACTCAGAAGAAGAGGGTGACGAGGCGGCGGAGGATACAGAGGAAACGGCTGCAGCCGAAGGAGCCCTCGATGAAGAGACGTTTTTGGCGTCAAAAATCTATTCCGAGTACACCCCATTGACCTACGCCGATCTTTTCGGGTTGTTGGTCAAAAATACGGATATGTTTCTGGTGGTGGACGCGGGGGAACTCGATGCGACAGCGATCCAGAAGACCTTTGGACGACTTCTCGAAGAGGTAGAGCATTTTGACACGGCGATACTCGGCCGGATCATCCCAATGGCTTCGACCAAAGAAGCGTGCGATGCGATCCTGGGATTGAGGGAGTGGGACAGCCTGATCTTTTCTTTGGGCGTACAATCCATTCGAACATCGACGAAGGAATTGGTGCGTTATGCGGTCGAAAAGGGGATACGGTGTTTCTCTATTGAGGCCGGGGCGGCGGACGATTATCTGATCGATGCGCTGCATCAAATGGGAGCTACGGTCTATTGGAACGCCTGCGATGACGCATCGGAAGCGACAGTCTTGCGGGAGAATAAAGGCGTTGATGGGTTTTTCACAAATTTTGTTTCTCCGAAAAAAGCACAGTAGCGCATATTGTTTTTTTCGCTCGGATGTGGTATAGTTTCTGATAGTGTGCATTCAAGCAGCAAAAAAGAGACGTATGGCACGCCTGCGTTGGAGGAGTAGGAGCCTAGTACTGTCCAACGAACACGAAGTGTGAGTTGATGACAGCACTGGCAATCCGACAACAGAGTAGGTCAGATATTACTTGTGGTAATAGAGGAGGTATTTGAAATGTTGAAGACGGCGTTGATGATTGTGTTCATCCTTGTCAGTATCGCTCTCACGGTGATTATCCTGTTTCAAGAGGGAAAATCAGCCGGGTTGGGTTCTCTGAGTGGAAGCAACACGGAGACCTATTGGAGCAAAAACAAGGGCCGGTCGAGAGAAGGAGTGCTGATTCGGGCGACGACCGTTTTGGTGGTTTTGTTCTTTGTATTGGCCGCTGTCCTTTGTATAGGCAGCTTATGAAAAAATGAGTTTGTTCAAAACTGGCGTCGGGAAGGTGGCTTTTCCCGGCGTTTTTTTACAATTTCCATTCGTGCTTCGGCGGATGGATGGCAGGAGGGCAGCATTATGGCGAAAACCAGCCGCAAATTGGTAGCCAACAACAAAAAAGCAAGTCATGATTATTTTTTTGAAGAGACCTACGAAGCCGGGATCTGTCTGGCGGGTACAGAGGTCAAATCCATGCGTATGGGGAAATGCTCGATCAAAGAGTCGTTCATCCGCATCGATCGAGGGGAGGCCTTCATCTACCAGATGCATGTCTCTCCCTATGAAAAAGGAAATATCATGAACAAGGATCCGATTCGACCAAGGAAGCTATTGCTGCACAAGTCGGAGATCCGAAAGCTATCGGGCAAGGTATCCCAGGCCGGATATACGATCGTGCCGGTAGAAGTCTATTTTTCGCATGGGATCGTGAAGTTAAAAATTGCTTTAGCAAAAGGAAAGAAGCTCTATGACAAGCGCCAGACCATTGCGAAAAAGGATATGCGAAGAGAAGCGGAAAGGGATTTCAAGATTCGGAATTTATGATATTGAAAACAAGCAAAAAATATAAACAGGATTTCATTTGTTGTCTTTCTGTATTATTACTCTGTATAGGCCTGATGGCGGGCGGCTGCAGCTTTGAGGGCGAGGAGCGATCCGCCCAGCTGCAGATCCTTTTCTCGATGCAGGACACGGATGACGATTTTCGAAATTCCCTGACGGAAGCGGTGCAGAAGGCGGCGAAGGAGCAGGGAATAGAGCTCGATGTCGAATATTCGGGCGGTTCGGTGACGGCACAGATCGAGCAGGTGTGGGATGCGGAGAGTGAGGGCTACGATGCGGTGATTTGCTACCTGAGTGATCCGGACAGCGCGCTTCGGATAGAGGCGGTGGCCGGAGATATGCCTGTTATATTTGTAAGCAACAAGCCGATGGATGATTATCTGACGGCGGATCAATATATGTTTGTCGGCAGCCGGGAGGCAGAGGCCGGGACTTATCAGGCCGAGTACGTCTGGAACAAGCTGTCGAAGCCCAAAAAGCTGTCTGTCGTGATGTTGAAAGGAGAGCCGGGGCATTCCGGTACGATTGGGCGGACGAATGCGGTCTATCGGTTTTTTGAAGAAAAAAATGTGAAGTTGGATATAGCATACGAGGATTTTGCTTTTTGGTCGAAAGAGGAGGCCAGAAAACGGTTCAATCAGATCATAGAGGCCGGGAAACCCTTTGACGCCGTCTTTTGCAACAATGATACGATGGCAACGGGCGTAGTGGCGGCGATGAAGGAGCATGGAATTCCCACAGAGGAGATACCCGTGGTAGGGGTGGATGCGACGCAGGCAGGCTGTCGCTCGATCTTGGAGGGCGGCATGCAGTTTACCGTATTTCAGTCTGCCAGCGGACAAGGATTGAAGAGTATTGAAACGGCGATTGCTTTGATAAAGACTGGTACGGCCGAGTCGGTAGAGGGCTTAGATGAGGATGGACTTTGCGTATGGGTGCCCTTTGAACCGGTGGACGCGTCCAATGTCTCTGATTACTATCAGGAGAAGTAGGCAGTGAAGTACGACAAAGAGGGAATGAGATCCCAGATAAAAACCCGGATCAAATCCGATGTGTTTGATTCAATCAAGGGAAAATATACCATCTTTTTGGTCATGGGGGTCGTGTTGACAAGCTTCCTGGTTGGCGGAATCGGCGTGCTGCTGATGTACCACAAGGTACAGTATGATACGGCGGAGATGATGAATCTGCATTGCCGCGAGGAAGCCGATATCGTCAACGATGCGCTCAACAGCACCAGGCAGTCTGTGATTTTTATGCAGCAGTATGCGCAGCGGCAGCGCTTCGAGTTGGAGGATTTGATCAAACGAGAAACCCGCCAAGAGGAATTCTGTTCTTCTCTGGCGGAAATGTTTGAGGGGGTGGCTCAGGGTACGGAAGGGGCTATTGATTATTATTTCCGTTTCAACCCGGAATTTTTTTCGCCGAAGGCTGGCTTTTTGTATACGCGGGAAATGGCCCACAAAACGATCAGCAAGGGCTATATCGAGGTGGAGGTGACGGACTTTTCCCAATACGATCCCTCGGACGACAGAGTCAAATGGATGTATGAACCGATTGAACAGGATAAGGGCATGTGGATTGCTCCCTATTGGAGTACAAACTTAAAAATAAATATTATTTCCTATGTGGAGCCGGTGCGCCTGTCGGGGCGGATTGTCGGCGTCGTAGGGATGGATGTGGATTTTGATCATGTACTGAACACAGTCGTAAAGGGCAGGATGTATGACAGTGGGTATGCGCTGCTGATCGGAAAGGACGGGTCGGCGATCAAATTCGATGATCGAGGAGAGAATCAGGGCGAACAGGAAATAGGGAAGGATGAGGTCGCCTGTTTTTCAGACAGCCTAAAAAAATTCTCGAGCGGAAAGGAGATGATCGCCTACAATTACCAGAATGTCGAAAAACGAATGGTGTATTATACGCTGAATAACGCTATGCGGCTTGTGTTGGTGGCGGATGCGTATGATATTTTTCTGCAGTTGGATATGATGATGCTGATGGGGTCTCTGGCGGCTCTTGTGGTGGCTGTGTTTTTGGCAATTATCGGATATCGTTTCACTCAGAGGCTGACGCTGCCTTTGGAGGAATTGGTGGACGTGGCCAAGATGGCGGGGGATGGGAATTTGAGCCTCACTATTCCGGGCATTGACCGCGTGGATGAGGTGGGGAAGCTCGCGAGAGCCTTTGAAGAAATGACGGAGCATCTGCAGCAATACGTGGATTATGTGCAGAATCTCGCCTACAAGGATGCGTTGACCGATGTGCAGAACAAGGCGGCCTACGATATGTCTATGGAGCAAATGGATGTGGATATCCGGATGGGGCGCGCGAAGTTTGCGATTATTATGATCGATCTGAACTATTTGAAGCGCGTCAACGACACCTATGGGCATGAGGTCGGCAATCGTTATATTCTGACGCTTTGCCAGCGAATCACGGACGTGTTTGCTGTGGAGTCAGTCTACCGGATTGGCGGAGACGAGTTTGTAGTGCTGATTAAGGAAGCAGAGTACGAGCAGCGCGAAGAGCTTCTGAAAAAGCTGCAGGAAAAGCTTGAGCAGAACTCGGAAAATGAACAAAAGCCGTGGGAGAATGTGTCGGCGGCTATCGGTGTGGCGGAATTTGATCCCGATGTGGATGATGGGCCGGACGAGGTGTTCAAGCGTGCCGATAAGGCGATGTATGCGAGGAAGCTCGAGATGAAGGCGGCACGGGAGTGAAATATGGAAATGCTTGAAAAACTATTGCATTTGGCGAAGCGTTGTGGTATAAGTTATTGATACATTTCAAATGGGCTTGTACTGGTTTTGACGGGCGGACCGCGAAAGGGGAAAGCGTGCCGAGGATGATGGACACCTCGTAAATCCGACATCAAACAATAATTGCTAACGATTACGAAGCACCGGTTGCTCTTGCTGCCTGATCCTTGGATCAGAGTCAGATTCTCGCCGGATAAAACGAGAACTTAAGTCTATGAGGTATCGCCGCTGTATCCTCATAGGCCCAAACTAGCGGCTATATCGGGACAAGAAAGCTGTTGAAACACCGATGAATATTTCGTCAGCCGGGCAGGGTACTGTTGGTTTTCTACCAGCTCTGCTGCGTACCAAAAGAAAACTACGCACGTAGAAACACCTTGAGCCTCCGTTCGGACCGGGGTTCGACTCCCCGCAGGTCCACTTCAAGGTACATTAGAAAAGGGAAGCAGGCAAATCGCTTGCTTCCCAATTTTTTTGAAAGGAATCATGGCTTTCGAGGAAACGCTTTAATCAGCGTTTTCTTAAATTAGTGCGTCCTTACAAGGCCAGATCCACATGCTGTATGGAACCGGCGCCCTCGCCGCTTTCTCGCAGAAACAAGCCGGAGGATCGTACTATGCCGTTCAACTGGTGGTCGGACTCGTGGCTCTTTAGCGAAAATTCGGTGGACGCATGACCCAAATAAATAGCGCCGACATCGGCGGATTTCAGATCCAAAAGCTGATCTTCGCCGTCCTCGTTTTTGAACCAGATTTTGAGCTTGTCAAAGACATCATCATTTTCATCGATCCAACCGTTTCGATCGTCGTCATACTGGGCAAGATCGGCAAAACCATCGCCGGATTTTGTGCCGAACAGCTCAGAGCCGTCGTTGATCTCGCCGTCCTCGTTTTTGTCGAGCGCCAGGAAGCCGGAGCCTTTCCCAAGGAGGGAGATGGAATCCTCTTTCCCGTCCGCGTCCAGATCAAACTGGAATTTCTGATCCGACACGCTGGCTACGTCTGCGCCAACATTGATCACGAGAGGATCACAGACATTTCGGGTCACGGGAGCGATATAGCGTTCATCAGTCCGTGTGTAATGCATAAATTCCCTGGACATCGAGAAATCCACGTTGAACGAAAGCTCCCTCCCGTCCTCAGTTTTGGCGATTCCCTGTGCGTTAAAGGACGTGAATTCACTTTCCGCTTCGAAGGTCTCCCTGCGGCTGACCAACACAGTGCCGCCTTTGTTGTTTTGACTGGCGCCGATGGCGGCCATCCGCATCCACGAGGTGTTTTGCGCGGAAGTATTTTGGCTCTGTCCGGCAGCGATGGCGGTCTGATCGTCAATATATTTCTCCAGCTTTTCGTAGACCTTGGGATTTTTGGAAATGCTTTTCAGGAATTGGAGCAGCGCCTTCAAAGTCGACATGGTCTTGTCCTGGTCGGGTGTCTTGGCAGTGTCTCCATTCGTTTGGGGAGCTGCCATTTCAAAAACCTGGGACTGCTCCTTTCCCTTTTCTGAGAGCTCGACCAAAGCCGCTGGTTTCTCATTCGGTTTTTCCTGTTGATCTCTGTTCGAGGATAGAGGATTTGCGTTCGTGGTAATATCCGGCGCTTGGCTGGCCGGTATCCGCACTCCTGCCAGAAAAGTACTTTGTGAGACCGAACGGCTTTGATGTGAGGAAGATAGGGAAATATTGCTGTTTGAAATCTTCATAAATGCTACCTCCTTGTGCTGTTTTTTCCGGAAACCATCCTTGGAATCCGGGTGCTTTGGTGTGCAGACAAAATTCTCCATATAGTTTATCGGCATCCTTGTCCAAAACCTTTATGGGAATACGGTTATTCTTTTTTTGTACAGAAATTTTGTTCGATTACTATACATTTTAGACATTTTCCTTTATAATAGGTTGTTGTTTTTATCTATTGTTTTTTGGAAAAGGAGGGTAATATATGGCATTTCCGAAAAATTTTTTGTGGGGAGGAGCCGTTGCAGGAAATCAGTGCGAGGGCGCATATCTTGAAGACGGAAAGGGGCTGTCTGTACCGGATATGCTCTTGGGGGGAGACGTAGATCATCCCAGGACATTTCTCCCTGTGACCGATCCAAACGCATTTTATCCGAGCCATGAAGCGGTGGATTTCTATCATCGTTACAAGGAGGACATTGCTCTGTTTGCAGAGATGGGCTGGACGGTGTTCCGGTTGTCCATCAACTGGGGGCGTATTTTCCCGAATGGCGACGATGCAGAGCCGAACGAGGCCGGTTTGCAGTTCTACGACAATGTATTTGATGAGTGCAAAAAGTATGGGATCGAACCGTTGGTTACGCTTTGCCATTATGAAATTCCTTGGGCGATTGTTACCAAATACCATGGCTTCTATTCAAGGGAGACGATCGACCTGTTTTTGAAATATGCCGAGACCTGCTTTACGCGTTACAAGGACAAGGTCAAGTATTGGCTGACTTTCAACGAGATCAACATTGCGTGTATGGGCGAGGGCGGCATTGGCAATCTCTACGGACTCGGACTCGTGGAGGATGAAGATATCCATGCAACGGATCCGATCCTTTTGACGGATCTGAAGAGCGACAGGCAGAAGATGTTCACCGCTTTGCATCATGAATTCATCGCGTCCGCGCTGACGGTCAAGAAGGGACATGAGATCAATCCCGACTTTATGATCGGCAATATGATCGCGCATGAGACCAATTATCCGCTGACGCCGAATCCGGTGGATGTGATGGCTTGCCTGCAGCATGACAATTTTGTCAACAACTTCTGCGGTGATGTACAGGTACGTGGCGAGTATCCTCCTTTCATGTTCAAGTATTTCAAGGACAATGGGATCGACACCTCCTTTATCAAGGACGGCGATGCCGAGATTTTGAAAGAGGGTACGGTGGATATGTACACCTTCTCGTATTATATGTCCAACTGCGTGACGGTGGATGAAAATGCGGAGACGACGGCGGGCAATATGTCGACGGGTGCCAAGAATCCGTATCTGAAGGCTTCGGATTGGGGATGGCAGATCGATCCCAAGGGACTTTTCTATACGCTGCAGACCTTGGCGGATCGCTATCCGCATGTGCCGTTGATGGTGGTGGAGAATGGTTTTGGCGCGTTCGACAAGGTAGAAGAGGACGGATCGATACACGACAGCTACCGAATCGAGTATTTCCGTCCGCATATCGAGGCGATGCAGCAGGCCATTGATGCCGGTGTGCCGCTCATTGGGTATACGACCTGGGGGCCGATCGATCTGGTGTCGGCAGGTACCGGCCAGTATGCGAAGCGTTATGGATTTATCTATGTGGATCGCCATGACGACGGGACAGGTGACTTCTCGAGAAGTCGCAAGGATTCGTTCTTCTGGTACAAGAAAGTGATTGAGTCACAGGGGACGGATTTGGGTTAGAGTGTTTTTGTTCAGTCTGATGGAGAGTTTCATCCCGGGTGATCGAATGGTTACAAACGGGTTTCAGTAAAGGAGTATAAGGATATGTGGACGATTGGACAGCTCAAGGAGCGGGGGAAGCATTGCTTCAGAAGAAATTTTTGGAGAACAGTGCTGGTTGCGCTTATCGTGGCGTCTATAGGGGGAACACAGGGGGGCAATGCTGTACGTTCTATCGTGCTTTTTGCCTGCAATTTGATGGGAGAAACAGCCATCGCTACGGATGCCGTTCATCCGGCGGCGATCGGATCCGACAGGAACGCAGACGCAGATTCGATGTGGAAGGAAAACGATCCATCGCAGTGGAGCGCAGGGTCGTACTCCTTCGATGACGACGATGATGTGTTTGAGTTCAATTTCGGGGACGACGATTTCGATTTCGACGACGATGATTTTGGCGGATTCAATCCTTATGGCGGAGAGTGGGACTATGGCCCAAACACTCCGAGCCGCAATGATTGGTGGACCAGGCTTCAAAATGGCGATACAGCCGCCCTGGGAATGGCGATGGCGTTTTTGTCCTTGATCATAGTCATGATGATCATTCTGTTGATTCTTCATATTTTGGTGGATGCGTTTATTCGGAATCCGCTCTTTGTTGGAACACAGCGGTTTTTCATCCACAATTTGAAGGAGCCGGGGATGGTGGCGGATATAGGCTTTGGGTTTGACCGCCAGTACAAAAATCAGGTTCGGGTGATGTTCCTGCGGGATCTTTACACCATTGGTTGGACCTTGCTCTTTTTGTTTCCGGGAATCTACAAATCATACGAGTATCGAATGGTGCCTTATCTGATGGCGGAATATCCACAGATGAGCAAGGAACAGGCGTTTTACACAAGCAAATATTTGATGAAGGGCGACAAAGGACGGGCATTTCTTTTAGACCTTTCATTCTTGGGATGGTGGATTTTGTCGGGATTCACACTCGGAATTTTGGGCATTTTCTATGTGAATCCGTATTACAATACGACCTGCGCGGCGCTTTATGAAGCACTCAAATCCATCAAAGGAATACCGTCCTACGGTCAGCCTCAGTCGAATCCATACGGACAGTCCGCAATGAACCAGGGTATGAGCTCGATGGGGCAAGGCGGACCGGGGGCACAGGCAGGCTATGGTTCAAACACTGCACAGCCGGGATACGGGAATTTGAATACGCAGGCAGGCTTTGGGCAAAGTAATAGGCAGACTGGGTATGGAAGTTCAGATGTGCAGGCAGGCTACGGTCAAGGCAATAGGCAGCCAGGGTATGAAAATTCGGAAGCACAGCAAGGGTACGGTCAAGGAAATACGCAGCCGGGGTATGGAAGCTCAGATATGCAGGCAGGCTACAGCCAAGACAGTATGCAGATGGGCTATGGCGGCTCTGGGGCTCAGAATGATGCACAAATGGATTTGGGTGCGTCGGAATCGCAGACGAGCTATGGGCAGGTTGATAGTACGATGAGCTATAGTGGTTCTGAGCCCCCGATGGAGGCCGGCGGGCAGATCAGTTATGGAGATTCGGACGGCCAGACCGTATTTGGTATGACAGATGCGCCGCAAGACGAAGCGGCTCCGGCACAGGATAGCGATAGTTCGATGATTGAGGATGAAAAGACAGAAGTGCCGCGGGTGTACGAGTTTGATGAAGGTGCTGCGAATCAATCGTCGGCGATCCAAGAGGATTCTTTTGAAGCAGATAGCGCGACCGGGCAAACGGATATGTTTGAGGCAGAGCCATCGGCGGAACAAAGTGACACGTTTGACGAAAGCGTATCGACTGACAGGAGAGAATATTAATGAGAAAAACAAAGATTATTGCAACAATCGGTCCGGCCTCCGAATCGGAGGAAATGATCCGAAAGCTGGCTCTTGCAGGGATGAATGTAGCCAGGTTGAATTTTTCCCACGGCACCTACGACCAGCACAGGACGAAGATTGAGAGGATCAAGAAAGTACGCGAGGAATTGGATCTTCCGATCGCTTTGATGCTGGATACCAAGTGGCCGGAATACCGTATTGGTTCCTTCAAAAACGGAAAGGTTCATCTGAACGAAGGAGATGTTTTTTCGTTCACATCGGAAACCATTGATGGGGACGAAACACGGGTTTCGGTCAACTATTCAGATCTCCCGAAAGAGCTTTCCATAGGCGACAAGATTCTTTTGAATAATGGATTGATGTCGTTCGAGGTCACGGATGTTTCAGGCAACGACATCATTACCACTGTTGTTGTAGGCGGAGAGTTATCCAACAAAAAGAGCATGAGCTTTCCGGGGAAGGTCTTGAAGCAGGTGTATCTTTCCGAGCAGGATAAGTCGGATCTGCTGTTTGGAATTGAGCAGGGAGTGGATTTCGTGGCTTGTTCATTTGTCTCTGTGAAGCAGGATATTTTGGATATCCGGAATTTCCTCGACGAAAACGGAGGAGAGAAGATCGAGCTGATCGCCAAAATTGAAAACCAGTCCGGCTGTGACAACATCGAGGAAATATGCGATGTCTGCAACGGGGTCATGGTGGCGCGCGGGGATATGGGCGTGGAGATTTCCTTGGAAAAGTTGCCTGCGATCCAGAAGGAATTGATTACAAAATGCCGAATGCTCGGGAAACGAGTGATTACGGCGACGGAGATGCTAGAGTCCATGATCCACAATCCACGTCCGACACGAGCGGAGGCTTCCGATGTAGCGAACGCCGTGTACGATGGCACGTCTGCAGTCATGCTTTCTGGAGAGACGGCTGCGGGCGCCTATCCGGAGGAATCCGTGCGGATGATGTCTTCGATCTGCCAGAGTACCGAGGAAAATATCAATTACAAGAGACGATTCCATGAGCACGCCTTTTTGATTCAGGATGAGGTGGACGCTATATCGCACTCTACCTGTTCAATGGCGATTGATCTGAATGCCAGGACGATCGTGGCAAGCTCTTTGTCCGGTACGACGGCGCGGATGGTATCGAGGTTTAGGCCGCCAATGGATATTATTGGATTGACGACGAGTGAGGAAACGCGAAGGAAGTTGGCGCTTTCCTGGGGCGTGATCCCGGTTTCCGCGGAGCTTTATCCGTCCACGGATGTTTTGTTCTTTGCGGCAAAAAAGACGGCGCAGTCAATCTTCAAATTAAACAAGGGGGACAAGATCGTTATCACAGGCGGTGTGACGACTGGCGCACCTGGAAATACCTCGTTGATCAAGATTGAAACATTATAGGAAATTGAATTTCTGAAAAACATAAGGCATGAACCGAAAGCATCAATCGAAAGATTGATGTTTTTGGTTTTTCAAAGGAGAGTATCCATGAAAAAAGGGCAGGAGTACACAGGTATCGTAGAAGAAGTGCTGTTTCCAAACCGAGGAGTGGTTTGCGTTGACGGTGAGACAGAAAAAGTATCTATAAAAAACGTTATTCCGGGGCAGCGGGTACGATTTGTTGTTTCAAAAAAACGAAAACGCATAGAAGGGCGTCTCTTAGAAGTCCTCGAGCGGTCGGCGCTAGAGACGGCAAAGGAGCCTTGCCCGCATTTTCTGGAATGCGGAGGCTGTCTGTATCAGACTGTGCCTTATGAGGCTCAGCTTTCCCTGAAAGAAAAGCAGATCCGCACGCTGCTATCGCCGTTGTTTGACGTGGATTCTGTCTACCGAGGAATCAGCGGCAGTCCTGTTTCCGATAGCTATCGCAACAAAATGGAGCTCTCCTTTGGCGACTGCGAAAAAGGAGGAGATCTGACGCTTGGAATGCATCGCAGGGGTTCATTTTTTGATGTTTTGGAAACGACAGATTGCCGATTGATGGATCGGGATATGCGGCGTGTGGCGGGCATTACCTTGGAATATTTTCGAGAGAAGGGAGTCGCGTATTACCACAAACGCACCCACAGAGGCTACCTGCGGCATTTATTGATCCGCAAGGCAGGGAAGACCGGAGAAATGCTAGTATGCCTCGTCACGTCTTCAGATTTGGCGGGGAAGGGATCGCCGGAGGGACTGCAGAATGAGAATATGGAGGCAGAGAAGGGATCACCGGAGGGGTTGCAAAGTGTGAATATAGAGGCGGAGAAGGGTTTGTCGGACAGTTTGCAGAACGTGGCTTTGGAGGCGGAAAAGGGCTTGCTTGAAGGCTGGAAAAATGCGTTGTTGGAGGCGGAGTATGAGGGGCGTGTGGTGGGAATCCTGCACACCCGAAACGACCGATTGGCGGACGTAGTAGAGGATCAGGGTACCGAAATTTTGTTTGGACAGGGGGCTTTCAGAGAAGAACTTTTGGGATTGCAGTTTGTGATCACGCCGTTTTCCTTTTTTCAGACGAACTCCGCCGGTGCGGAGGTTTTGTACGATAGTGTGAAAAAGGCAATTTCCGAAAAAATCCTTAGCGCAAAAGACGCTCATTTTTCGAGGATATTTGACCTATATTCTGGAACCGGAACGATCGCGCAGCTCTTGGCCGATGTGGCCGACGAGGTGGTGGGCGTGGAGATCGTCTCCGAGGCGGTCGAAGCGGCAAAGGAAAATGCCAGTCGAAATGGCATTTCAAACTGTACTTTTATTGAGGGAGATGTACTTTCTGTTTTAAGCACGCTTGAGAAAGCACCGGATTGCATCATCCTGGATCCTCCGAGAGACGGAGTGCATCCGAAAGCATTGCCAAAGATTTTGGCGTATCAGGTTCCGAATATCGTCTACATTTCCTGCAAAGCCACAAGCCTCGCCCGGGATCTCCCGCTGTTCTTTGAAGCAGGGTATGAAGTGAAGGATTTGTGGATGGTAGATCTGTTTCCATCGACGGGGAATGTGGAGACTGTGTGCCTCTTGAGCAACCGAAAACCAGATGCGAGAGTAAAGATCGATGTGGATCTGGAAGATTACTACCGTATCAAGGATGAACAGAAAAAGAATAAAGCCTCAGAATAAAATAAAACACCGAACTTAAAGCGAAGAGCTGCTGATGTTTAAAAGCATTGGCAGCTTTTTTTTCGCCGAAGGGAGGTGGTGCCTATGATCTGGATCCGGTGATCTTGGAAGTGATGCTGACAATCAATGACAATCTGAGAAACGGAGGAAATCATAATGGCAAAGAAGAGAAGTGTTAAGGTTTACGGACAGAGCGGCTATAAGTATCGGGAAACGCCTACGATCATGCTTAAGGGAATGTGGCTTAAGGAAGCAGGTTTTGATATCGGGGATTATATCTCCGTCACCTGCGAAGATGGCAAGATCATCATCACCCAGGACGCCGAGAAGGCTGCTGTGAAGGCCGCAGAGGCTGAGTTTATGGAGAGGGAGATGAAAGCCTTACAGAAGCGCTATGAGGCCGAGAAAATCAAAATAAGGGCTCAGATGGTAGCGGAGCCGGGAACGAGGTGGTAATCATGTTTACCACAGAAGAACTTCAGGCAATCGACAGGAAGTATTTTACGGTGATTGTGGCGGATGCATATGATGTGACTTTGATCAGCAACAACACCCGGCATGTCTGGTACATCCATAATGTTGAGCTGAAGGATCGGAATCTATGTCTGGTCTATCATAAGCATAAAATTAGTCACCCATATCACAGTCATTCCCGATGCGGAACACTTCGGAAGGCGATCAGGGATATCAAGTCCCATGATGCATTTCAATTAAATGGCAGGAAGCCGGTCTATAAGAATTAAAAGCAGAGCGGTAGCACCCGATGATGGATGTTACCGCTCTTTCTCTGTTTTGTCTTATTTGCGATTTTTCTTACAGTGGCGAAGTCTCAGGTATTCGCAGACGGCATCATGGGCATTGTTGATTTCCTGGCGGCCACGGCTGGACTTCATATTGATCTCGATGCAGATGTCATCAATGGACATTCCCTGCAGGCTCAGACGGATGATTTTGGCGTAGCGGGGATTCTCCCTGTCGAAGTGAGCCAGAAGCTTGATCTTCAGTTCCTCTTCGGTAGGTTCCGGGCAAAGCTTGTCCAGAACCTGATCTTCAACGGACGGCTGCGATGTATCTTCGATGTCAAAGGTTTCGCCGTCATATTCGTAATCGAGAGACAGGATCTCTACGCGCTTCGGATTGTAGCGCTCCAGAAGTCCTTTGTTCGGGCAACCCTTACAACGTCTGGTGTAAGGGCAAAGCTTGTCTGAACCATCAGGGTTCTTTCCGATGATGCAACGCCCCTCGCGACGCATCTCCATGTCTTTGTTCAGCTCATCCCAAAAGTCTTTCATGTAGGAAGCGTAATGGCCTTCGCTGATGGCCATAAATCCGATCTCGAAGGAAAACTCTCCGAGATGCATGGTGGTGAAGTTGTCCTGGATGTAGTCGCCTTTCTGCAATCCGAACTTCTCTTTGAGGAAGGGGACTAAGACCTTGCCTTCTGGGACGGGATTTCCGTCAAAGGATTTACGATTGCTGTACTTCTGGGTGTTGCTGTAATCTGCTTTTCTTGCCATGATTATTTCCTCCTGTGATTTGCCTTGGTTTGCTTTTTCGCAGGAAGAAAAAGGATCATTCCTGCGATTGTTTACAGGAGTGATCCAATCATTCGTAAGGTCGGGTGCTATGGTTCGTAAGGTTCTTAAGGTTCGGGATTTGAAAAAGTTGGTTTTCTATCGAAAAAAGCTGGGGATAGGATCAACAGAAAAGTGTCAAATGAGCCTGGAGGGGGAGTACAGAAAAAGCACGTTCTCATTGATAGATTCAGACATTTGTGATATAATCGGAATTAGTGGGAATTGGTTGGAAACAAAATGAACCAGTATACTACATGAGTAGAATTGCAAACGAGAGTAAATCGGAGGAAATCTGTGACGAATATAGAGTATCCGCGTTTGTGTGGCGGCACCTTTATGACGCTGGTAATACAGGCGCTGCTGCAGCGGAAGAAAGCAAGAGAACACTATAAGGGTGAGAGTGATAAGCTGAATGATCCGGATGTACTTGTGGGGCTGATCAAGGTTATCAATCCTGACTATGAGGATCCGGGGAAGGCTGTACTTAAGACGAAAGCCAACGACTATAAGTCATGCAAATTATCGACGGGACAGTATCTTCCGTTTGGAGATAAGCTGGCGATTGAGGTTTTTGACCGAAGGGTACGAACTGACTATCTGGCGGCAAGAAACGACATGTGCATCTTTGTAGATAGCTTTATCGAAACGGGAACAAAGCTGCAGAAGGATGTTCGCCTGGTGAAGGCTCTGATTGATCTGATTGAACAGGACAAAAGCATTGATGACGGTGTGGAGTTCATGGTTGGTGAGAATGGAGATGCCGTCAGGAAAGATCAGCTTCGCAATTTGAAAAGGATATGCCTTCCGTCGTTCCTTCTGGGAATATGGCATTTCATAGTTATCAACCGGAAGAATAATAAGGTTGGGCAACTTACATATGACACCTGGTGTCCTGAAAATGGTGGTGGCACCAGAGAATATGAAGGAACTATGGGAGATGACATTTCGATAGAGTTTGAGATTTATACACTGGAGCCAGAGGATGAGACCGAAGATACGGAGCAGGAAGCGGAGGTTGTAGAAGATCAACCGGAGCGGAATAACCAAGATAATCAGAACGATCATCGGGAGACATCCGGCACCGGTCCGAACCTGCAACAGATCAATAATCCGTTTACTTTCATACAGAACGGAGATAACAACACACAGATTGGATATATAGCGAACCAGACGATTGTAAAGAAGTGAGGATACTGAATGAGTGATGAATTACAAGTACAGACTCCGACCGGTCTGCAAGTGCAGGGAAGTCCTACGTTCCAGCAGACCGGAAGTGGAAACACTCAGATCGGTTACATAGGACAGCAGATCAACTATATTACGATGGGCGGTATGCCGCAGCCTATCCGTCCTGTAAATCCGAATTATGAATATTACAATCTGTTTGTTATTGATCAGGAGCAGATGGATAGCCTGGTTGCAATTCCAAGACACCAGTCACTGAACGCATATACATCTGAGGAAGTCCGTAAAATATATGCACTTCCGGGACTGGCAGCAGCAGAGGAAATCAAGAGACTGCCGTCATTGTTTGTTATCAGAAATCGGTTCGGCAATCATACGATTCCGGATCAGTGCGCAGGGTATGGATATATTGTGGACATCCGGCAGAAGAGCGATACGATTATTGTTACAGCATCGATATCACATGTGATACGGCAGGAAAAACTGAATGCTCTGGAGAGTGAGCTGCAGTTGCTTCGGGCTCCGGAGAACAACGAATTGGACAGTGTTCACTGGGCAATCAAAAGGGTGAATTTGCCACAACTGATACAAGAAAAGAAACTTATTGAGATTATGGATATGCTTTAAGCGGAGGAAGACATGAGCAGGGAATACGAAGCAATGGAAGTCGAAAAATGGGTAAACCTTGAAGATATAGCGGATCATCTCAGCGTCAGTACCGATACCGTGCGGAACTGGATCAAGAGCGGAAAGATTCCTTATTATCGTGCCGGAAAACGCTATAAGTTCAGAATCAGCGAAGTAGATGAATGGCTGAAATCCGGCAAAATGAATGACGAAAATGAAGGCTAAGGAAGGAAGCGGTTATATGGAGAAGAGAAAATCAGCGATAGAAAAGGTGGTAATCGAAGGCCGCTCTTATGACCATGAAGAGTTTGAGCCTACGTTTATAAACTTTTTCTTCGGAAGAAACGGTGCGGGTAAATCAACAATATCAGAAATGATCCAGGCAAATACCGGACTCACATGGAGATCTGGGCAGACTGTGGATGACTACAACGTGCTGGCTTATGATCAGCAGTTCATCAGTGATCATTTTTCTAATTTTGATGATCTTGCCGGAGTATTTACGCTGAATAAGGTGAATATTGAAACGCAGAAGAAGCTGGATCAGCTTGCAAAGGATAAGGATAAGCTGCTGGGTGATCTGGGTAAAAAGAATGAGGCTATAGATCAAAAGAAAGAAGCACGGGACGGACTTAAGACTGATAGCCAGACAAGAATGATGCGACTGACGGATTCCGTCAGGAAGAAGTTTGATCTTGCGATGACCGGAAAGAAGATCGCAAAGACCTTCTGCCCGGAGGTCGAGAAAAAACAGCCGGTAGAGCACAAAGAAGATGAAATCATGGAGCTCTATGAGGTTGCATATGGAAAGAGTGCACAGACTTATCCCTCACTGAAGAAATCAAATGAGTATCCCGGAAAATATGACCTTTCAGGAGCCTCCTATCTTGGCCAGCCCATCGTAAGTACAAGCGATACTCAGTTTGCCAGAGTGATGGAGAAGCTGGGTAATACCGATTGGGTTAAAGAAGGTCATACGAAATACTTAAAGAAGGCAGATGGGATATGTCCTTTCTGTCATAATCCGCTGGATCATCAGCACTTTGAGCAGGAGCTGAAAGCCTGCTTTGATGAAGAATATCAGGACAGTGTAAATGCTGTGGCTGCGTTCCAATCTGCATATACCAGCATGACGGAAGAAATGCTCAGAATACTGGATGAAAACACATCCAGTGACTTTCCGCGTGCAGATTTTACTGTCTATAAGGAAAAACTGGAGCGCCTGAAAACCATTATTCAGAGTAACCTTCAGTTGATCCAGAAGAAGGTTGATAAGCCGGCAGAGAAGGTAGAACTGCAGGATATAGCTACCTTAGTTGCCGAGATTGATGCGATTGTTGATGAAATCAACGCCCTTATAAAACGAATAATGAGGCTTTCAACAAAAAGAAAGAGACCAAGATCAAATGCGACAAAATGCTGTGGGAGCATCTGGCATTCCTGGTCAAAGATGAGATTGCAGATTATAAGGCAAAGGACGCTGCAATAGAAGCAGAGATCAAGGCAATCGAAAAGGAAAAGGGCACACTCCGTCAGAACTATCTGGATAAGGAGGCGGAGATAAAGAAAGAGAGCGGTAATACCGTCAATACGGATGAAGCATTTGAGAGCATGAATGCCATGCTGAAGGACTCCGGCTTCCAGGGCTTCTCCCTTCGTAAGAAACAGGGCGTCAAGAACCGTTATGAAGTGGTTCGTGACGGCAACAAGCCGGTCAAGCGTCTGAGCGAAGGCGAAAGAAACTTTATTGCTTTCCTGTACTTCTATCATCTGGTTAAGGGCAGCGGTGCTGCTGACGCAGCTATCATTAGTTCAACCGGCGAGATTACGGATGCGACAGACAGAAGAGATAAGATTGTCGTGATCGATGATCCGGTTACCAGCATGGACAGTGGCACGCTGTTCATTGTGAGCTCCATGGTCAGGGAAATGATCAGCGTGTGCCACAACAATATTGAAGTGCTGCATCCGGATATTACCGGTTCCTATATCAAGCAGATATTTATTCTGACGCACAATGCGTACTTCCACCGTGAGGTCACATACAACATGGTGGATTACTATGATTGTGTCACATTCTACATGGTGAGGAAAACGGATAACCATTCTTCTATCACGCCATGCATTGAGAAGGCGAAGGAACTTTCGGAGGATGATAGGAACGTGAATCCGGTCCAGAACGCCTACACAGCACTTTGGACTGAGTATCAGGAACTGACTTCTTCAATTCCGCTGTTGAATGTTATCCGCAGGATCCTTCAATACTATTTCCTGGAGCTCTGCGGATACCAGGGTAGCAATATCCGGGATATTATCCTGAAGAAGAACAAGAGTGAGTTCATCAAGAAAAGAGCCGATGGAACGATTGATGATACGGACTATCATCTGGCAAGCTCCATGCTTTCTTACATTGATAATGAATGCAGCTTTATCGATGGATTCAACCTTGTACAGGAAGCAGTGGATCCGGAACAGTATCGTAAGGTAATGAAGAAGATCTTTGAAAAGCTGGAACAGAGCCAGCATTATCGAATGATGACACACGAAAAAGACTGAGTCCGTATTATGGGACAACAGTTTTGATAACATAGATTCTGGAGGATTGTATGACAAGGCAAGTCAAGTCAAAACAGCGTGTTGCCGACCACGGTGAGGTGTTTACAGCCGACCGTGAAGTCAATGCAATGCTGGATTTGGTGAAACAGGAGACGGAGAGAGTGGATAGCCGTTTCTTGGAGCCGGCCTGTGGTGATGGCAATTTCGTTGCCGAAATCCTTCGCAGGAAGTTGGAGGCGGCCAAGAAAAGAGCGATTCCACCAAAGAAAAAGAAACCACTGCCGATGGAATTTGAGAAACAGTCGGTGATCGCAGTCGCAAGCATATACGGCGTGGATCTAATGATGGACAATGTGATTGCATGCAGGAAACGCTTATATGACATTTGGAATAAAGAGTATGAAGCTATCTGCAAAAAGGAAGTTAGTGAAGACTGCAGAGAGGCTGTAAGGTTTATCCTCAGCCGAAACATTGTCTGCGGTAACGCCCTGAGCCTGAAGGTGGTGGATGACGAAGGAAACGATACAGAGGAACCGATAGTGTTTTCTGAGTGGGCTTTTGTCATGGGTAATAAGATGCAGCGGAAGGATTACCGCTTCGACAAATTGCTGGCCGGAGAATATGAACCTAAGGCAAAAAAGAAGAAAAAGAAGTCCGAGCCGGAAGGACAGATGAGTCTGCTTTCCATGCTGGAAGACAAACCAAGTGACGAAGGAGAATTCTTAACCTCCTATGTCGCGGACTACAGGAGGATTCAAGATCATGGCGAATAATCTTTATAACACGATGTACAATCCGGATGTGCTGTCCTGCATCGCCAATCTTTCAAATGATGAGGTGTTTACACCGCCGGAGGTTGCTAATGCGATGCTCGATATGCTTCCGCAGGAGCTGTTTAGTGATCCCAATACTACTTTTCTAGATCCGGGTTGCAAGAGCGGAGTGTATTTACGCGAGATTGCAAAAAGACTTCTGAAGGGCTTGGAGTCTATATATCCAGATCTTCAAGAAAGAACAGATCATATTTTTAAAAAACAGCTATTTGGGATAGCGATTACAGAGCTTACAGCGCATTTATCAAGGAGAAGTCTGTATTGCTCGAAGACAGCAAATGGCAATTATTCAGTAGTTCATTTTGATTCGATTGATGGAAATATCAGATTTAAAACAATTCAGCATAGATTTCAAAATGGTAAATGTGTATTTTGCGGGGCTGCTGAATCAGAGTATGGTCATGATAGACGTGGAGATGATCTCGAAACACATGCATATGAGATGATTCATACGACGAAACCGGAGGAAATATTCAATATGAAATTTGATGTAATTATCGGGAATCCGCCTTATCAGTTGAGCGATGGCGGTAATGGAAAAAGCGCTAAGCCTATTTATCAACATTTTGTAAACCAAGCAAAAAAGATGAATCCGCGCTATTTAACTATGATTATTCCGTCAAGATGGTTCACTGGTGGGAAGGGACTTGTCGATTTCAGACAATCAATGCTTTCGGATAGGCATATTAGGAAGCTTGTAGATTATGAGAATTTTAAGGATGTTTTTCCGGGGGTCGATCTTGCTGGAGGAGCATGCTATTTTCTCTGGGATAGAGATCATGAGGGAGCCTGTGAAGTAACAAATTATGGAACAGAAGCATACTCTGTAGCAACAAGATATCTCGATGAGTATGAGACTTTTATTCGTCAGAATCTGGCTGTGGATATAGTAAAAAAAGTGCACTCAAAATGTGATAGTTTTTTAAGCGATCGAGTTTCTTCGAGAAAGCCATTCGGTTTGCCGACAAATTATCCACCTCAAGATATTGGAGTTCCTTGCTGGTTTATCCAAAGGATAGGAAGAAAATATGCTGCCAAAAAGGACGTTGATGATAGCAGAGGTTATTTGAATAAATGGAAACTGATTGCACCTAAAGCACCTATTGCTGGTCAAACAGATTTTACTAAACCAGTGGGCTTTTACTATGAGGGAAACACGAAGATTGCTAAGCCTGGTGAGTGCTGTACGGAGTCGTTTATTGTTGTGGGTGCCTTTGATACCGAAGCAGAAGTCTTATCATATAGATCATACATTTTTACAAAGGTAGTACGTTTCCTGCTTCTGCAAACTGTTGTATCTCAGGATGTTACAAAGAAGAATTATTGTTTTGTACCTGATTTGGGAAAGTATGAGGGAGAATATTCCGATGAGATGCTTTGCAAAATGTGGGATATTACAGACGAAGAATGGGCATATATAGATTCTAGAATTACAGCTGTCGAAGAAATAAATGCGTGAGGTGAAAGATGTCTGAACATTGGATTATTCCCTGCAATGTAAAAGTGTTCAATATTATTGAGCATTTTAGGGAAAGAAAAACTGTTATATGGTAACTATTCAGTCACATAATTTTTTTGTGCAAAACGCGATTTTTTATGCGTATTTTTTTCATCGTTTATTGGACGTCAAACCCGCTGCTATTTCATGTATACAGCCGTCCATAAGCCCCTTTACGTTGTGCCGGGAAAC
>JAFUXY010000508.1 GCA_017477005.1 Lachnospiraceae bacterium
AGGTTTTGGGGATCGAGATTCCTCTTCCTATGCCGCGGATGACTTGGGAAGAGGCAATGCGGCGGTTTGGCACCGACAAGCCGGACACCCGTTTTGGGATGGAGCTCTGCGATGTCTCTGAGGTGGTACGCGGATGCGGATTTGGCGTGTTTGAAAAGGCCATCGATGGAGGCGGCAGTGTCCGAGGTCTCAATGTAGCCGGGCAGGGCGCTATGTCCAGAAAACAGATCGACAAGCTCGTGGAAGAGGCGAGAGGCATGGGAGCCGGAGGACTAGCGTATCTGGCGATTGGGGAGGATGGAAGCTACAAATCTTCTTTTGCCAAATTCCTTTCCGAAGACACGCTTGACGCATTGGTGAAGGCGATGGAAGGGAAGCCCGGGGATCTGCTGTTGTTTGCGGCGGATCGCGACAAGATCGTCTTTGAAGTGCTCGGATCCCTGCGTCTGTCTCTGGCAAAACGTCTGGAGCTCATCGACGAGAGCCGGTTTGATTTCCTTTGGATCGTAGACTTCCCTCTGTTTGAGTGGTCCGACGACCAGGAACGGTTTGTCGCTATGCACCATCCATTCACCATGCCTTTTGAAGAAGACATTGCGTTGATGGCGACCGACAAACAAAAAGCCAGAGCCAAGGCGTATGATATCGTCTTGAATGGCACGGAGCTGG
This sequence comes from Lachnospiraceae bacterium, assembly GCA_017477005.1. Lineage (GTDB taxonomy): Bacteria > Bacillota > Clostridia > Lachnospirales > Lachnospiraceae > RGIG4930. The sequence continues at coordinate 670 of JAFUXY010000508.1, forward strand.
GCGGCGGCTCGGTGCGTATCCACCAAAACGACGTGCAGGAAAAAATGTTTGAAGCGCTGGGCTTTTCGAAAGAAGAGGCCTATGAGCGGTTTGGCTTTTTGCTGAATGCGTTCCGTTTTGGAGTACCGCCTCACGCGGGGCTGGCCTACGGGTTGGATCGCCTGATCATGCTGATGGTGGGGGCGGCCTCGATTCGGGATGTGATCGCGTTTCCAAAGGTCAAGGACGCATCGGATCCTATGACAGAGGCCCCTGCGTCCGTAGACGATACGCAGCTTGAGGAATTGGGGCTGTTGTTGGCTTCGAAACCAGAGGGCTGAGGGTGGTTGTTCAGGAAACTGAACCGTTCGATTTCGTTTTTTGAAGTCTGTATGGGAGCGTGGCGATGGCGGAACACAAATATTACTTCACAGATGCAGAACGAAATTTCATTATCAACCTGCCGGTTCCTATGGCTGTCAACCAGTATTACGATGGGTTCTATCATATTATCGCGGTTTCTGCGGCCTTGCAGGAGTTGATGCACTGGGCGGACAAGCAGTGGGAATCCTTGGTGTCTATGGAGCTTCCAAAGGAATTCAAGACGAGAGCCGGGGGCAGGGAGATTCGTCTGGAGGGAGAGGTTTTTTCAGCAGAGAAGGCCGATTCCCTGCTTTGGTATGTGGTTTTTGCGGCCAAATCGAAGGAACGAAAGAAACACTGGTTTCCGAAATCAAAGCTGAGTCTGAATGAAAACATGATGGACAAGATATTGGACACGACACAGGACTGCGTTTTTTGGAAGGATCTCAACCGCCGTTTTGTCGGGGTGAATAAGGCGTTTTTGACAGCCTATGGTTTGGACAGCGCTGAGGAACTGATCGGAAAAACCGACGAGGATATGGATTGGCATTCCGACCCGGAGCCGTTTCGTAGGGACGAGCTTGAGGTATTGAAGGGAAAAAGTACCCGGCTGGTGCAGGGGAAATGCGTGATCCGGGGGAGGGAGAGAGATATCCTGGCTTCCAAAACGCCGCTCTATGAGGATGGAAAGATCATTGGACTCGTGGGCAGCTTCATTGATATTACCGATCAGGTGGAGAAAGAACACGAAATCCGGGATTTGATCGAGGAAAGGGAGGTGGCGCTCCTAGAGGCGGAGCAGGCCAGGGAAACAATGAGCCAGTTCATCATGCGGGCCAGCCATGAAATGCGGACGCCGCTCAACGCGATCCTGGGCTTTACGCAGTTGGCCGATGGAAATACCAATCCCGATGTCCTGCAGGATTATATCAAAAAAATTCAAATTTCC
>JAFUXY010000509.1 GCA_017477005.1 Lachnospiraceae bacterium
AAGCAGGGCACCATCGACGTGGTGGGGCGGGATTCTACGAGGGACTGCGTGGTCTGCCTGACCAATTGGGACGCGCCCGAGATGGAATACGCGCGGTACGAACAGCTTTTGTCAGATCTGCAGACGGCCAGGCTTCGAACGAAGCAGATCTATCTGTTTTCCGCAAAAGCCTTCGCGAAGGAGCTCGTGCAGCTCGAGAAGGAAAACGAGAGCGTCGTGCGGGTGGATATGACGGAGCTTTGACGGGGCTTTGAAGAGGTAATGCATGGACAATCTGTCGCAATTGGATCCAACGAATCTTCCTGAAAATTACGCGTTCACGGACGGATCCTACAATATAAAATCAAAGGTGTACGGATTTGGCGGATTTTTGGTATGCGGCGACCAGCGTTTTGTCCTGCAGGGCAATGGACGCGATCCAGAAATGGCGAAATCCCGCAATGTATCCGGCGAGGTGCTTGGAGCGATGGAGGCCGTTCGAAAAGCTCTTGAAATCGGAATCTGCGACCTGGTCTTGTATTATGATTATACCGGGATCGAGTATTGGGCGACCGGCCGGTGGAAGACGAACAAGACGCTGACGAAGGAATACGCGGCGTTTATGAAGGATGCAATGCAGCGTATGCGCATTCGATTCTGTCATGTGAAGGCGCACACGGGCATTCCCGGGAATGAGGAAGCCGACCGGCTGGCGAAGGAAGCGACGGGACTGGTGGAGAAGCGGACAGGGATGGATGAGACTGCCTCGGATGAAATTGTCTTGGATGGGCTCTCGGAGGAGGACATCGCAGCGAGTCGAAAGGCGGAAGCGTCACCGATAGATGATGCAAAGACGAATCCGGCGACAGATACAGCCGATCACTATGGATTTACCCGGAGTATGGAGCGGATTCGGCGTCCCGGGAATATAGATTCGGCGGTCCTGATCCCAGTGGTCGAGCGGGACGGCGAGCGGTGCATTCTCTTTGAAGTGCGGAACCGCCATATCCCACAGGGCGGCGAAATCTGCTTTCCAGGCGGACGCATCGAGGCGGACGAAACGCCGCTGCAGACCGCTGTACGGGAAACGGCGGAGGAACTGATGATTTCCACCACGCAGATTCAGGTAATCAACCCCTTGTTTGAACTCGCCGGACCGGGAGGCGGCAGCGTGTATTCCTATCTGGGAACGCTTTCGGATTATGCGGATTCCTGGAGGGAATCGGAGGTGGAGCGGACATTTTTATTACCGCTGAAGCAGCTAAGGGAAATGATTCCACGGCAATGCGAGGGCGAGATGCAGACTGTCGTGGGGGAGGATTTTCCTTTTGAATGGATTCCCGGCGGGAAGAACTATCTCTTTCGGAAGATTCGCCGCCCGTTTTATTTCTACGAGACGGCCTACGGGGTGATCTGGGGGCTGACCGGGGAGCTGCTGTACCGTTTTCTGAAAATTTGCGATTGAAGTATTTTCTCTATCCGATCCAGTTTGGGTCGGATTTTTTGATGCGGGAAGAAGGGATAGTCCTACCGCAAGCTGAAGGGTTGGATTTAGAAATCTGAATTTTCTGACAATTTTAGCACTCAACTCTTGACAGTGCTAATAAATCATGATATATTATCGGTAGAAAAAAATGACACACAGGTTGGGCGGGATCCTTCGGCCAAACCTGGTTCCTTGCGATGGAGGTGAGGGTATGAATATTCAGAAATTTACGCAAAAATCATTGGAAGCGATACAGGATACAGAGAAACTGGCGTATGACCACGGCAATCAGGAGCTTGTGCAGGAGCATCTGTTTTTGGCGCTGCTTTTGCAGGAAGACGGGCTTTTGGGCAAGTTGGTCGAGAAAATGGAAATCGACCGCAGCTATTTGACGAACGACGTAGAAGCAATGGTCAACTCCTTGACCAAGGTGTCCGGCGCCGGAAATGTGTACGTGGGCAAGGATTTGAACAATGTCTTGCTCCACGCCGAGGATGAAGCAAAGCGGATGGGCGACGAATACGTGTCGGTGGAGCATCTGTTCCTCTCGATGATCGCGCATCCGAGCCGGACGATGAAGGAAAAGTTGCGGGAATTCGGCATTACCAGAGACCGGTTTTTGGAAGCCTTGTCGGCTGTCCGGGGCAATCAGCGGGTGACATCGGACAATCCGGAAGCGACCTACGATTCCCTCGAAAAGTATGGGTTCGATATGGTGGAACGGGCGAGGGAACAGAAGCTCGACCCGATCATTGGACGGGATGCGGAAATCCGAAACGTGATCCGTATTCTTTCCCGAAAGACCAAAAACAACCCGGTCTTGATCGGCGAACCCGGCGTAGGCAAAACCGCCGTCGTCGAAGGACTGGCGCAGCGGATCGTCCGTGGAGACGTGCCGGAAGACCTCAAGGATGTCAAGGTATTTGCGCTGGATATGGGCGCGCTTATCGCCGGAGCAAAGTATCAGGGCGAATTTGAAGAGCGTCTGAAAGCGGTTCTTTCCGATATCAAAAACTCGGACGGGAAAATCGTACTTTTCATCGATGAGCTGCATCTGATCGTAGGCGCCGGAAAGAATCAGGGCGCGATGGATGCCGGACAGCTTTTGAAGCCGATGCTGGCGCGGGGCGAGCTGCACTGTATCGGGGCGACGACCCTCGACGAATACCGGGAATACATCGAAGAAGATGCGGCGCTGGCCAGGCGGTTTCAGCCGGTGCAGGTGGATGAGCCTTCCGTGAACGAAGCGCTGACCATCCTGCGAGGCATCAAAGACAGTTATGAGGTGTACCATGGCGTGCGGATTACAGACGATGCTTTGAAAGCCGCAGCCGTCCTGTCGAATCGTTATATTTCAGAGCGGTTTTTGCCGGACAAGGCCATCGATCTGGTAGACGAAGCCTGTGCACAGATCAAAGCGGAGCAGAAATCGGTTCCGGCGGAAATCGATGAATTGAATCAAAAAATCCGGGAGCGAAAGGTAGAGAAAAAGAGCCTCGAGAAGCAGAAAAACAAAGAGGACGAAGAACGTTTGGAGGAGCTTATCGCGGAACTGGCAGAGCTTTCGGAGCAGCTGGATACCCGAATGGCGCAGTGGCGTAATGAGCAGGACGCGATTGGCCGGGTTTCCGGG
>JAFUXY010000510.1 GCA_017477005.1 Lachnospiraceae bacterium
CGGGAAACCTCATGCAGTACGTCAAGCGGGCCATGAAGGAGGGCTAGGCCGATGGAGCTGGTCGATGAAATTCGAAAGCGGGTGCTCGAGGAAATCGACCTGTCGAGGGACATTTCGGATGATGAAATTTTGTATCTGATCCGACAGGAGATCATGGATTATGGGGCGGCCAATCCTATGTCGCTCGAGGAGCGGGTTTCGGTGCAGAGGGATGTGTTCAACTCCCTGCGAAAGCTCGATGTGCTGCAGGATCTGCTCGAGGACGAGGAGATCACGGAAATTATGATCAATGGAGCCAACGCAATCTTTGTCGAAAAACACGGCAAGATCACGAAGGTAGACCGGCATTTTTCGTCTGAGGAAAAGCTCTATGATGTAATTCAGCAGATCGTGGCGGTCAACAACCGGATTGTGAATGAGATGACGCCGATCGTGGATTCAAGGCTCGCCGATGGTTCCCGCGTGAACATCGTCCTGCCTCCCGCTTCGGTGGAGGGAAGTATCCTGTCCATCCGACGGTTTCCGAAAAATCCGATCCGTATGAAGGATCTGATCGACCTTGGATCCATATCTGTAGAAATGGTTGCTTTTTTGAAGAAGATCGTGAAAAGCGGATACAATATCTTTGTGTCAGGCGGAACAGGATCCGGGAAGACCACATTTCTAAACGCGTTGACGGAGTTTGTTCCTTCGGATGAAAGGGTAATCACGATCGAGGATTCGGCGGAGCTCGTGCCGATTGGGATAGACAATCTGGTACGGCTCGAAGCGAGGGATGCGAATTTGGAAGGGAAGCTTCGGATTTCGATCCGGGATCTGGTCAAAACAAGCTTGAGAATGCGCCCGGACCGAATCGTGGTAGGTGAGTGCCGCGGCGAGGAAGCGCTGGAGGTTTTGCAGGCGGCCAATACCGGCCATGATGGGAGCTTGAGCACGGGGCATGCCAATTCGTGCAGGGACATGATAGCGCGCCTCGAGACGATGGTGCTGATGGGAATGGAGCTTCCGATGGCGGCGATCCGCTCTCAGATAGCCTCGGGAATTGACGTATTCGTCCATCTGGGGCGGCTCAAAGACCGTTCCAGAAAGGTGTTGGAAATCGCAGAGGTACTGGGGATAGAAAATGGCGAAGTAAAGCTGGCGACGATCTATGAATTTGTTCAGACCGGCGAAGAAAACGGCAGGGTGACAGGTCTATGGGAAAAAAGAAACACACTGACAAACCGCAGGAAGCTTTTCATGGCGGGCTTCGAATCCGAGGAAATCTGATTCTTTTTGCAGAAAACATAGCACTTTCTCTAGTCATTGCCTGGCTGTTCTATGATCTATGGGGAATGGCGTTGCTGCTGATCGTGCCCGTTTCGATCTTCAACAGCAGACGCTATTGTGAGAAGCAGAAAAAGGAGTTTGAGAAGCGGTTTATCGTGGAGTACAAGGAGTTTTTGCGGAACCTGATCTCGGGACTCGAAACCGGTTATTCTGTGGAGAATGCCTTTGTGGAAGCCGAGCGGGCGCACCATAGGCTGTTCGAAGAGGGGTCGGTGCTCGGTGACGAGCTGCATGCGATCAACGCCTCGGTGGCGCTTCGGACGCCGGTTGAAAAGGCTTTTTACGAATTTGCCGAGCGATATCCCTATGAAGAGGTTTTGAGTTTTGCGTCCGTGTTTTCGTTTGGCAAACGCTTGGGTGGGAATTATGTGGAAAATTTGCGGACAACCGCCCGGAAGCTTGAGGAGAAGGTGGAGCTGAAACAGGAAATAGAGACGACCTTTGCGGAAAAGCAATTGGAACTGTCGATCATGAGCATTATGCCGATGGGAATAGTTGTTTATATGAAGCTGGGTTCACCGGCTTTTATGGAGCCAATTTATCACAACTTGATCGGGATGGCGATCATGACTGCATGTCTTGGAGTGTATCTGTTGGCGATCGTACTGGGGAAGCGCGTGGTGGATATAGAAGTGTAGTAAACGACAAAAATATTTTTACCTTCAAGTGACCTGCGACACGAAGTTAGTCCAGCAGGACACACAAATTCGACAGGAAAATTCGGCGTTCTCCTCATTCGAATTTGGCGCAAAGTAAACTCACTTTGTTCGTTTACTATATAATCTAGGGGCAAAGAAAAGGAGCGACTGGAGTATGGCGTTTGGAATCATTGTTGCGATGACGGTGGCTGCGGGGGTCATGGCGTGGAAAAAGGGCATCTCGCTTGAAAAAAAGACGGTGGGTTTGGTGCTTTTGATCGAGGCGTTGGGCATAGGGCTCGGCTTCTATGATCACTGGCAAAGTCACACAGGGTTTACCGGAGTGCTGCAAAGACCGGAGGTTGGCGGCCCGGAGAAAAAAGAGGAGCTGATTGTTCAGGTGGGGGATACAGAAGAAGCATTTTCTGTTTCAGTGTCACCGCGAAAACTCACGGAAGAGGAGGCGAAGCAATGTCTGGAAAAGGCAAAACGCGAAATAGACAGTGGCTTTATAGGGACGAATGCGTCCGTCCAGGAGATCAGTACAGCGCTGGCGCCGCAAAGAAACTATGTGGGCGGATTGGTACGCGCCAGTTGGGATTATTCGGACCCAATGCTGGTATCCACGGATGGCGTGATCGACTACGGAAAGCTGCAGGAAAAAGCACCGGCCTCGATCTATGCCACAGCCCGGTTGTCCTGTGCCAAACTGGAGGAAATATATACATTTCCAATCTGTCTTGTGATGCCGAAGATCACGACAGCGGAAGGGTTTGCCTATTATTTGGGAAAAGCGGTTTCAGCAGCTAATGAGGAAAATCCTACGGATATCGCGGTCAAACTTCCCCGGGTGCTGCAGGAGGAAAAGCTTTCCTGGTCTAAAAAGGTGGACAACCGAGGGATCATGGTGACGCTTTTGGGGCTGGTATCGGGGATCGGTATTGTATTCGGAAGGGCCGAGGAGGAGAGGCGGAAGAAGCTCCTTGGACAGAAGGCCCTGTCTGCGGATTATCCGGATATTGTGAGCGCCTTGTCCTTGTATGTATCAGCAGGCATCACGGTACGTTCTTCCTTTGGTCGAATTTTTGCGGGTTATATGGATCGCAAACGGCGTTCGGGTATCCGCGACAGACCGGGGTATGAAGCCATTGGTAGGGTGGTGCGGCAGATGGAAGACGGGGTGGGAGAGAAGGCGGCTTATGCGGCGTTGGGCAGGATGACCGGGCACAAGGATTTTTCGAAGCTGTCGATGATGCTGACCAAGCATTTGAAGCATGGTTCGACACAATTGGCCAATCAGTTGGAAAAGGAGGAGGCACAGGCCTTCGAAGCGAGAAAGCTGGCGGCGCGGACGTTGGGTGAGGAGGCATCTACCAAGCTGTTGGTGCCAATGCTGATGCTGTTGTCTGTCGTGATCGTGATTCTGGTGGCGCCGGCTATGTTTAATATGACGATGTAGGTAACGGAATAGATACCAAATGTAGAGAGAATCATGGGTATCGTATTATGTGTTGGAATGGGGGAAACCCTCATGGAAAATGAATATGGGAAAGGAGAAAACAGGAATGAGGATAATGGATTTTTTGAGGGAGGAAGATGGGATTGGCGTGGTCGAGGTCATTTTGATTTTGGTTGTGCTGATTGCTTTGGTGCTGATCTTCAAGGAGAAACTGACAGAGTTGGTCAATCAGATATTCAATAAAATTACGACAGATTCCAATTCCGTTATGGGTGGCGGTGATTGAAGAGGAAAGATGCTGCCTGCGCCGATCGATTTATTTCACTGAAGGTTCGATCCGTTCCGGCAGTATCCGGAACGATGACGGTGTTTCTCGGGATGACCGTGCTGCTCGTGTTGTCGCTGTTTTTCTCGCTGTTGGAGGTGGTGCATTATGTTTCTATCAAAAAAGAAACAGGTATGCTGATCGACATAGGAATGGAAAGTATGATGGCGGATTATTGCAGGCCGATGTGGGATGAGTACGGTGTATTGGGGATAGACGGTGGCTATGGTGGCAGCGCATTGAATCTTTCCAAGACGAAGGAGCGGCTGCTCGGTTATATAGGAGATAATGTCATGCTTTCGGAGGAGGCGACAAGCGGTCACCACTTGTTTGTGGCGGCGGACGACTGTGAGATTCCCACATATGGCCTATTGACGGATCAAGACGGTGCTCCCTTCATGCAGGA
>JAFUXY010000511.1 GCA_017477005.1 Lachnospiraceae bacterium
CTCAACTTCAATGGAAAAGCGCTATCCGTGGTAGGCTTTGGCGCCTTTTCGGATATTGCCAAGCATGCCCAGTTCACGATCAACGCGCCAAAGAAAAAATTAAGCGGCATCGAAACCATCCTGCGTGCCTCCGTCCTTCCCAAGCACGCCACGATCAGCAAGGCCGAAACCAACACCCAGGGGACGACGCAGCAGCGATGAACCTTCCTTAGAAAAAAGAACCCGGGGGATCATTCCTCCGGGAGTTTTTTTTGCATTACCTTGTCAAATTCTTTTACCAGATCGCCCACCAACGAAACGCAGTCCTCGTGATCCTTTTGCAGCAGCGCCACCGCTTTTTGGGCTTCGGCTGCCTCAAACTGCAATTCCTCGAGCATCCGTTCCAACTCCAAAACGCTCTGCGCCCTGGGGCCGCGCATCTGCAGATTCATGAATTTCCGACGGTATTCCGCGATCTTGAAATCCAGACTGTCGATCTTGCGATTGGCCTCGGCCAGTTGCCGGTCGAATTGGCGGCTATGCTCCTTGAACCGTTTTTCCTTCTTTTTGAATAGTCCAAACATCGCCTCACCCCTATTTTTTTGCGCCCGCAAGATGTCCCTTCAGCTCGATCATCTGATCCCGATACAGCGCCGCCGCCTCGAAATTCAGATCCATCGCCGCCTTCTCCATCTTCTTCCGAACCTCAGCAATTGTCTTTTTCAATTCCTTCTCGTCCATCTCTTCCGGGCGTTTGCCGGACTTCATCTCGTCCTTCGCCACGGCCTTTGACAAGGCGATCACTTCCCGCACGGACTTTTCGATGGTCTTTGGCGTAATCCCATGCTCCTTGTTGTAGGCCTCCTGAATCGCCCTCCTGCGCTTTGTTTCATCAATCGCCACCCGCATCGAATCGGTAATCGTATCCGCGTACATGATCACATGACCCCGGCTGTTCCTCGCCGCGCGCCCCACGGTCTGGATCAGCGAGGTCTCCGACCGCAGAAACCCTTCCTTGTCCGCATCCAAAATGGCGATCAAAGACACCTCCGGAATATCCAATCCCTCCCGCAGCAGGTTGATCCCCACCAACACATCGAAGACATCCAGCCTCAGATCCCGGATGATCTCTGCCCGCTCCAGCGTGTCGATATCCGAGTGCAGATACTTGACCCGGATGCCGAGCTCCTGCATATATTTTGTCAGATCCTCTGCCATCCGCTTTGTCAGAGTGGTAATCAGCACCTTGAAATGCTCTTTTGTCTCCTTTCGAATCTCGCCGATCAAATCGTCGATCTGCCCCTCCACCGGACGGACAGAAATCTCCGGATCCAAGAGCCCGGTCGGGCGGATCACCTGCTCGGCCCGGAGCAATTCATGCGCCCCCTCATAGTCCCCGGGCGTCGCCGAAACAAACAACATCTGGTCGATCTTTTCTTCAAATTCTGAAAAATTCAGCGGCCTGTTGTCCAATGCGCTCGGCAGCCGAAATCCATAATCCACGAGCGTGGATTTGCGGGAATGATCGCCCGCATACATCCCCCGCACCTGCGGAAGCGTCATATGCGATTCGTCAATGATCATCAGAAAATCATTTCCAAAATAATCCACCAACGTCTGCGGCGGCTCTCCCGGAAGCTGCCCCGTCAGATGCCTCGAATAATTCTCGATCCCCGAGCAAAACCCTGTCTCCCGCAGCATTTCGATGTCGAAATTGGTACGCTCCGAAATTCGCTGCGCCTCGAGCAGCTTGTCCTCGGATTTGAAAAAACGAACCCGCTCCCTCAGCTCCTCTTCGATCGTATCGCAGGCGTGGTTGATCTTCTCCTGCGGCACCACATAATGCGAAGCCGGGAAAATCGCCACATGCGCCCAACGCTTCCTGGCCTCCCCGGTCAGAATATCCGTCTCCACAATGCGGTCTATCTCGTCCCCGAAAAACTCGATCCGGTAGGCAAAA
>JAFUXY010000512.1 GCA_017477005.1 Lachnospiraceae bacterium
ATTTCGGAGCCAGACATTATTTTCGGGTCACAATGATGGATGTCCGCAGGCTGATGATGAAGAGCGGCAGCCGCCAGGAACTGCACGATGTCAAAAATTATTCCGACGCCGTTGGCGAAATACTAAAGGACTACAGCAAATTGGGCAAGGCCGAGATCGATGCCACCGGCGACAAGCTTGAACATCCGGTCTCCCAGACGCAGAACGATTATCGCTTCATTGTGCAGGAGCTGATCCAGTCGGGCAAAACGGATCGTGAGTTTTTTTCATTTGCGGACAAGATTTATTTTCGCAAACCCCGCAAGGTCACGGGGCCGGTGCTCGCTTTGAAGCCGGAGGATGCGCTGCTGGAATTGTCTGTGGAGGAAGAATATGAAAACCTGTCCGTCGAGGTCATAGGCTACGATCCGAAAAAGCAGGTATCCCTGACGGGGAAAGCCAATGTGGAGAAGGGGAAGGGGCAGAAGGCCTTGACCACCAAAACGCCGACGCTGACGCTGACAGATGCCGGGGCGGATACCCAGGAAAAGGCCAACAACCGCGCAAAAGCGATCGCGCAAAGGCTAGGCTTTCAAAAGCAGAGGGGCCGAGGCGTCTGCCTGGGTCTGCCTCAGATTGTGCCGGGAAGGTACTTGAAGATCGACGATCTCGAAAGCGATTATGGCAATCACAAATACTACATCACGGACGTGGAGCATGAGCTGACCGGCACGAAGTATCTGACCCGTTTTGAAATTGGAGGGTGGTTGTAGATGAGCGGTATTTTTGAAGGCTTTGCTGATGCGGAGCATTCCGAGGAGATTCTTTCCCTCGCCATAGGCAAGGTCAAGGAAAACTACGATCAAAAGCATCCTGGCATGGTAAAGGTGGATTATTTTTTGGGAACGACCGGGAAAAATCTCACCGCATGGGTGCCTGTCGCCGTGCCCTACGCCGCCGACGGCTATGGCGAGTATTTTCTGCCGGAGGTTGGCAGCGCAGTAGTCATGGGCTTCAACATGGGCGACCGCAATATGCCTATTGTCATCGGCTGCCTGTGGAACGATGTGAACAAATTGCCCAAGGACGTGGCGGCCAAAGACAATCCGACCAAGCTGATCCGCACCAAGGCCGGGAACGCCATCCGGTTTGAGGAAAAATCGAAAAAAGAAGCCATCCGTATCGACACGCCAGCGGAGCTCGAATTTGACCTCTCCGATGAAAAAAAGACCATTACCCTAAAGGACAAGAACGCCAAGAACCAGATCCAGATCAAAACCGGGGAAGGGCAGATCCAGATCACTGCCGAAAAAAAAATCACGCTGAAATGCGGCAGCGCCACCGTGACCATCGATGGGCAGGCCGGCAAGGTTTCCATCGACACCAACCAGGTCGAGATCAATGGCAAGTCTTCGCTAAAGCTAAAAGGCGCCAACACCAGCGTGCAGGGGACGATGACGGAAGTAAAAGGCGATTCCAAGCTGACGGTGCAATCCGGAGCGATGACCGAGGTCAAGGGCGCCATGGTGAAGATCAACTGAAGTGAGGAAATCTATGTGGGAAAATGAGGCGAAAGCGTTTTTGGGGCGGGGCGTTTCCTTTCCGGTACGCATCGATCCGCAGACCGGTGAGATGGTGCTCTCTTCCTACGAGGACGACATCAAGGAAGCCATCCGGATTATTTTGATGACGAGAAAGGGGGAGCGGGAGGCAAATCCTGATTTTGGCTGCGGCATCTATGACTACCTGTTTGAGTCTATGAATTACACCACCCAGAGTCGGATGCGGCAGGAGGTTGTCGATGCGCTGGTGCGCTGGGAGCCGAGAATCGAGGATATTTCGGTGGATATTTCGGATATTCGACAAGGCGGGCTCGTAGAGATTGGCATTCGCTACGTGGTACGCGCGACCAACAATCCATTCAACCTGGTGTTTCCCTATTATCTCAATGAGGGATTCGGGGAATAGGATCGGAGGTTTTTCTTTGGAACGAATCGAAAGGGAATTGATCAACGAAATACGGCGTCGGTCGAAAAGCTATACGCCGGAGTGGAGGTTTTCTGAAGAGGAGCCGGACATGGGAAGCGCGTTGGCGATTGGCTTCTGCCATGGTTTTGCCGGTACCGAAAAACGCTTTGGGAGGGTCAGAGAGAAGAATCGGGCGGCGTTTGCCGATGCTACCGGCGCGCAGGTTCTTCCGGCGGAGGGAGCGGAGGGCTATGCAGCCTTTTCGCTGTCTGGCTCGGATGTTCCCGGAAGCATGATCCCTCAGGGCACGGAGTTGTTTGCCGACGACGCGCAGGGTGAACAGGTGCGTTGCGAGACAGCGGAAGATGTCTTTGTGGTTGCCGCTGAGTGCGAAAGTATTTTCCAAACGGTGGATGAGCGGGACGAGATTTTGCGGATCTGTGACAGCGCAAAAAGCTTGCAGCAGGGATTTTTGGCTTTTTCCTTTGGAAAGGAAAATTTGCAGAGCCATGCCATGCTGTTTTCAGAGGACAAGGTACTCAATATCATCTCGCATGGCGATCTTGTGCTGTCCTTTTCGGATTCCCTTGACAAGCCCATAGCAAAGGAGTGGATGAACCGGCTTGCGGATCTGTCATTGTGCCGTTGGGAATATGGCACCGCAGAGGGATATGTACCCATAGAAGATGTGGACGTAGAAGACGGCAGGCTAGTTCTGCGAAAGACGGCTTCGATGCCGGCCTCGGCGCCTCTCATCGAAGGGGAGTGGGAGGGAATGTGGCTTCGTCTGCGGCTGCTTTCGGCGAAGGAGTTCTTTCCTTTTTCGTTTTCCCAGATCCGTTTGTTTGGAAAAGGGGAACAAATATACCCGGAGCTTCTCATTGGAGGAGGCATAGAGTGTCCCCATACGCAGTTTTTGCCTTTCGGCGAGAGACTCGATCCCTACAGCGATGTCTATTTTGGCTCTGACGAAGTGCTCGGAAAGAGCGGTGCCAATGTGCGGCTCGTGTTTCGGGTGGATTTCCGCAGACAGCCCTTTGGCGAGCGAAACGGCACGACGCGTTGGGAATGGATCATGCGAAAAGAAGACTTTGTCACGGACGAGCACACGGATGTGTCCATTGATGAAGTCATCTGGGAATACTACAACGGGAGAGGCTGGACAAGCTTAGTTTCCCATGAAAAAAATCGAAAAGCGTTTACGCTCGAGACCGTAGGCGGAAAGATGGTAGAGCTTCGGTTTCGTTGTCCGGAAGATATGTCGCCCGTTTTAGTCAGTTCCCAGGAGATTCGGTTCATCCGAGCCCGCATCATCCGTATATCCAATTTATACAAACCGGAGGGGAGCTACATCCTGCCCGTCGTCTCGGAGCCGTTCTTTGAATATGAATACACAGGAAAGGGGATTTCCCCTTCCCGTATGATTTTAGCCAACAACCTCACCCGTGTTTCTTTTGCCGCCAAGGAGATCAATTCCGGGGAGGCGTGCCATCCCTTTGAGCAAACGCATACAAAGGGCGCGGGATTGTATTTTTTGTTTTCCTATCCGCCTGTGGGCAGCCCGATCCGCGTTTTGATAGAGATGGCTGCAGAGCAGGTGGATGTCGAGCGTTCCATTAGCTGGGAATACCTGACGGACAAAGGCTGGCGCAATCTGCGTCCCGTTGATGAGACAAAAGGGCTGACCCGGACAGGGATTCTTTCTTTCGGCTGCTATGAGGATATGAAATGGGAGCGGTTGTTTGGGAGAGAAGGGTACTGGATCAGGGCCTATACAGATACGGTGCCGGATCAACCCGTGTTTGTGCGCCGGTTTTGTATAAATGCGACCAAGATCATCAGCAGATCCCGGGTCATGCAGGAGGATTTCTCAGCATGGCAGCTTGAGGCGGACAGGCAGATTTCGCTCAGTCTTTCGAACGTGGCAGAGGTCGCGGTTTATGTAGACGAGCAAGGGTATTTGACCGGGGAAGAAGAAGCAAAGCTATTGGAGGAAGGTCTTCTCGTTCAGGAAAAGGACGATCTGGGGCTTGTCAGACAGAGCTGGGTGCAATGGCAGCCAGTGGAGGATTTTTCCGGTTCCGGTTCCCTGGATCGCCACTATCTGCTTTTTGCGACAGAGGGCATAATCTGTTTTGGAGACGGCCGCCACGGCAAGATTCCCACAGCCGGACA
>JAFUXY010000513.1 GCA_017477005.1 Lachnospiraceae bacterium
ACGGAATCAGGCAGGAAACGGCCAGAGCGGCGAAATAGATCATAAGCTGACGCTGCGCCTTTTGAATATCCAGCCGCGTCAAAATAATAAAGGATATGGCGAGCAGCATACACATATTGTTGGTGACAGAGACGGAGGCGTTTTTGTAAATGAACTTGTAGATCAATCCGGTCGCAATGAAAAAAACCAGCTCCTGGGCAAGCATGATCAAAATCTGCCTGTCGAACGTGAGCAGGTACAGGATCGCATTGGCCAGTAAAAGAATCAAATACATACAGGCGGACTGGCGAAAATACAGGGATTCCCGTCGATCCTCCGAGATCGTGCTCCTCTGCGAGCCGAAGCATACATAGGTGTAATACGCCAAAAGCAGCACCAGCACAAAGCGTGATATGGATATCAGAGAATTATACATAATCAGACTCCTCTGTAAATATATCGGCTAGTTTACCCCACACCTTTAGCATAGGAAACGCTGATTAAAGCGAGTTTGCCCTGTGGGTATTTCCTTTGTGCTAAATCGCAGCACGAATGCGACGCAAAGCTAGTCCCGCAGGGGCATTCCTATGCGATTTGTGTGTCCTATTGGACTAACTTCGTGTCGCAGGTTTTTGTGGAAATACGATTAAATCAGCACTTCCCAAAATGCCCCCTTGTGAACGGAACATCGGGCGCCGCCATCGTTTCCCCTCTTGCGGCGGCCGAAAAACGCGCCCAAATCCGCTCCATCTCTTCGGCGCTCTCCGTCGTAAAGGACAGCTCCAAAGCGCCTGGATGCAGGGACAAAACGTCGGACAGCCGGTCGATCAGATCCAAAGGCACTGAATTGTAAAGGATATTGGCGCAGATCCTGCAATCCGCAAAGACCGGGAATTGCTTCCCTTTTCGATCCCGAAGCAGAAGGTAATCCTCCCCTTTATCCTGTCGATTGGCCGCTGGATTTACGCTTCGCCCTTTTTTCTCCGATTGGGACAGCTCTTTGGGACATCGGTGCATCCATTTTTTTTGGCAATTGGCGGTAATCATCAACGGAATCCGCCCATAGACCAGAAAACGATCCAAGGCATTGTCCCGATAGCCAAGCTCCTTTTTTGAAAGCTCGATCGGTACCGATGCGTTTTTGTATCCCATCTCCGAAAAAATGGCTCTGGTATAATTGGATAAGGCGTAGATTCGTTCCCCCAACAGGATTCGCGAGGTGGGAACGCCGCATTCCTGCAAGAAGCCCAGCCCATCGTATGAGGAAGCTTCAAAAAAATCGTCTTCCATCTGCCGAATCAGCGGAGCGTAAGCCTCCATCGTCTCTTTGCGAAGAATCAGAGGCAGGGCAAAGATATAGCTCCGTTGCCGATCCCTTTTCTGCTTTCTCCATTCCACTCCCAGGTGAAATGGAACGATCAGAGCTTCTATTTGGGTAAATTTTTCCGCTTGTATAAGCTGTTGCGTGGTCTGAACTCTCAAATACACCCGCAGGCAGTTATCTAATAAAAATTGATTTTTCTTTGAATAATTCGAATTTTTCCTGTTTTCCTTGCAAGTTGATATTTGGTTCACCGTGTTAAAACTCGTTGAATCGTATTTCCACTCTTTAGGATGCTCCAAACGGTGATAACCACTGACACAGCTTTGCTGCAGCCGAATAAGCCCTTCCCTACGCAGTGCTTTTAAGGCACTATGGGGCACAAAGCACCGCCCATCTGTCTCCACCTCAAAGGTGTCAAACGCAAAGGGCGTATCCTTCGTCCTGCACAGCTTGTCTTTGATCTCTTCCGCTGTGGTCGGCCTGTTCTTTGCCAGCTCACAGCACGCCCCTGTTACTTCAATGCAGATATCTCCCTTTTTCAGCGTCAGCGCCAAGGTCTGCCCCGCCTTTGCGCAAACAAACCCGTCCATCGGAATCGAAGGCAGGAGCGGCTTTTTCGCTTCAGACAAGGCGGATTCGTGCGATGAATCCGACACGCTCATCATCTTGGGCGAATTGTGTGTGAAAAAATAGGCATCGGTGAATCCGCTGCGGTTTCCGCTATCATAGAGCCTCTGCCTATCCTCCTTGGAAACACGGATTTCGTCCCCTTCGTAGTAGGAATCCAAATACTTTCGATAAACAGACACAACGGTCGACGCATAATCGGGCTGCTTCATCCGCCCCTCAATTTTCAAAGAAGCGACCCCCGCCTCTATCAGTTCCTTCAAATCAGAAATAGCGCATAGATCCTTGGGACTCAGCAAAAACCTTCCCGGCGTTTTGACTTTCCTTCCATCCGACTCCTGCAAGGTGTATGGCAGACGACACGGCTGGGCGCACTGCCCCCGGTTGGCGCTTCGCCCGCCCAAAAAGCTCGACATCAAGCACTGCCCGGAATAGCAGACGCACAGCGCCCCGTGGACGAAGACCTCCACCTCTGTCTGCGAACCCTCGCAGAGCGCGCGGATTTCGGGCAAGG
>JAFUXY010000052.1 GCA_017477005.1 Lachnospiraceae bacterium
GCCGGAGCATGGTCAATATTATGAATACGGCCTCGGATCTGGGCTATTTGAAGATGCCGGACAACACCTTTATTGCGACGGAGGAGCTGTCGAATTATCCGGACGAGCGTACGGTGCTGATCACCACCGGCAGCCAGGGCGAGTCGATGGCGGCGCTGTCGAGGATGGCGAATGGCACGCACAAGCGGGTCAAGATCAAGCCCAACGATACGATTATTTTTTCCTCGCATCCGATTCCCGGAAATGAGAAGGCAGTGTCCCGCGTGATCAACGAATTGTTCCGCAGGGGCGCAAATGTGATCTTCCAGGACGTGCATGTTTCGGGGCACGCCTGCGAAGAGGAGATCAAGCTGATCTATTCCCTTGTGAAGCCCAAATACACGATCCCGATTCACGGCGAGTACCGGCATTTGAAGGCACAGGCGGAGATTGCGAAAAAGCTTGGTTATGACAACGACCATATTTTCATCCTGTCCTCGGGGGACGTGCTGTCCTTGGATTCGAACAGCGCAAAGGTGACTGGAAATATCCATACGGGCGCGGTCATGGTCGATGGACTGGGCGTGGGAGATGTGGGAAATATTGTGTTGAGAGACCGGCAGAGGCTGGCGGAAGACGGGATTATTATTGTCGTCTTCACGCTTGGGGCGGACACCGGCGAAATATTGAGCGGACCGGAGATATTCTCGCGGGGCTTTGTCTATGTCCGCGGCTCCGAGGATTTGATGGACTCGGCCAAGGATGTCGTCGAGGTGACTCTGGATTCGCTCATAGAGCAAAAAATCTCCGATTGGGGTCGGATGAAAACCGAGGTCAAAAACGCGCTCTCTGATTTTGTTTGGAGGGAGACGCAGCGGCGGCCGATGATTATGCCGATTATTATGGAGGTGTGAAGGAAACGGTGGATAAAAAGCCCGGAACAGGCTGTTTTTGACAGCTCGCTTCGGGCTTTTCGCATTGAAAATGGTTTATTGAATAAATAAGGATTATGTGGAATTTCTATGATTCCATTGCGGGAGCGACCGTATGATTGGCATAGGTATTCCAGTCAGGTTCGTACAATTCTGTAGCTTGATCTCCCCACATATCCCATCCGTCTCGTGTACCTCTGGCAAATAATTCTATACGGGGTCCGGCGCTGCATGCCTCTATGATAGGAATAATTTCATCTGGTTTTCGACTATGTTCCCTTTTCATTGTACGGATTAGGTTTACCTGAGATCTTGCAGGAGGAAGGGTGCGATTGGGAGCGCTTTTCTTTTTTATGCCAAACAAGATTGGTTCGGTAACATTTCGAAAGTAGAAGCCTACTCCTCGTCCATCAGGTTGGCCGTCTTTACGAATTTTTTCCCAAATAAAAATGGCCTTGTATTCAAACCCCCAAGCATCTAGTACTTCTAATCCGGAAGGAATGAGTGCATTTGGTACCAATAAATAAAGCTGAGCTTTGTCGTCTGCAATTCTGTCTACAGGTAGTTTTTTTATATCGTCTAATGACATAGTAGAATATCGGTTGAGACGTTTGTGTTCTGGTGCCACTTTTCCTGTGCGATTTTGAAATTGCCATGGGGGATCTGCATATATGGTGTTATATTTTTTTCCGCTTGTGTAATCCATCAAGCTGTCGATTGTACTCTGCAAGTCGCTCATATTCTTTAATATTTTCCTTTCTGATTGCAATAGCTAAAATCGGGCATCCTCCGTTTCGCCTTGAATCAAGCCTATAGATAAGTTTATCAATCCAAGTAGTGCTTGCTCCGTATTTCCGCATAAGAGGGGTACCATTTGCATCTGTCACTACTTTGAATATGTCATTTAGATTTTTCGCTCGTGTAACAATCACGCCTACGTCGATCAATCCACAATCAAAGTATGTTCTCATAGCGAGCAAGTCCCTGTCAAAAGTTTGGTCTTTGGAATTCCACTCCAAATCGAAAGCAACTTTATTTTTTAAGAAGTCGATGTTGTGACCATCTATGTATCCTTCTATAATATCGGTTTCATATGGTGCGTTTGCAAATTTGCCTCGTCTGTGAGCCGTCTTGCGTGGATATTTTTTACTACTAAATCTCCGGATATGCGTATTTCTCTCCACCCATAGGGATAAAGAACATCATCGAATTTTTTGGGAATAGTAGATTCATTTCCACCTGGCTTGCGAAGATCCTCTTCAGTAAGCTCCAACTTGATAAGACATTCTTCTATTTCATGCCATTCTTTTGGAAATGCATCCGTTAAAATCTCAAAGGCATGACCATAATTGTAGAATTCATATCTCCATTGTAGGGAATTGATAATGCGATCATTTATTTTCATGTAATGCTCTCCGATTGAAGTATTATATTCGATGGAAATAAGGATTGAACCCAAAATTTTGTTAACATTGTGCAAATGATAACATACATCACATAATATTTCAATTTATATCTATATTGGCTCACGGAAATCGGAGATTACTTGAAATGCATATGGGCGCATTGCCGACCTTTCGATTGACACATGTATAAAATAGGCGTATAACAAAATGTACGAGGGAAAAAGATTATTTCCGCATTCGGTGCAACTTATTTGATTGAAATGCTAGAGAGCAACAGTATATGGTGATGAGGTAGGAAACTATGCAGAAAATTGGGATAGGTTATGAGTTTTATAAAA
>JAFUXY010000514.1 GCA_017477005.1 Lachnospiraceae bacterium
AAAAAGCTCTTTTGATCGGAAAAAATTGCGTCAAAATCGAATGTCTGCTCGGCAGACTCCTGCTGTCTGTCAAGAATTTCTTTTTGGTGGTCGATCAGCTCAGTCTGGCGTCCGGAAAGCTCCTGCTGACGATCCATCATCACATTTTGACTCTCGGAAAGCTCCTGCTGGCGATCCGCCATCTGCTGCTGATGCTCTACGATCTGCTGCTGCTTGCTGGCAATCCCCTCGAGCTTTTCTGAAATCGACCCGAAGACCTCTTCTACCCTCTTCGCATGCGCATCGATCCCCTCCGTCAAGGCATCTGCGTCAATGGTAATCTCCCGCATATCTCCGGGGATCTGCGTAGGCAGCTCCGTGATCTGGGAGGTCAGACGCTGCTCCATATCGCCCATATCGTTGCTCAGAATCGACGAAAGACGGTTGACCTGCTCCTCGATCTCAGCAACAAAGTCGCCTGTCTCCTTCTGTCCTGCATCCAACCGCTCGATCAAACCGCGGTTTTGCTGCTCCATATCGGCGACAAGCCCTTCCAAATATTCCACACGATCCTGCTTGTCGTTGATAATCGTCTGAAGCTGCAGCGCCTTCTCCTTGAACTGGGCTATTTGTTCATAGAAACGCAGTTCACTGAAATCTGCGCTCTCCGCCTCGCTTCCCTTCTCTCCGCCTTCGGTAGTTGTTTCGCCAAGGCGATCCATCCCGGGTCTTTCTGGACGATCATCCTCCCAATCGCTGTCGCCATATCCGTTTTGGGCATCCCTTCTGCTTGGAACCAAATTCGGATCCCTGCGATCGTCCTCGAAGTCCGATCTGCCGCGAGCCGCTTCTATTTCAGGCTCTCTGCGGCCTCCCCTCGCTTCTCTTCGATCCTCCCGTTCATCGGCATAACGATCCCGCTCGCTTCCGAACTCACGCGACCCATTCTCCCGATACCCTCTACGATAGTCTGCTTCGTCCGCATACTCCTCCGGAGCCTCTTCCCGA
Source organism: Lachnospiraceae bacterium (assembly GCA_017477005.1). Taxonomy (GTDB): domain Bacteria; phylum Bacillota; class Clostridia; order Lachnospirales; family Lachnospiraceae; genus RGIG4930. The sequence continues at coordinate 988 of JAFUXY010000514.1, forward strand.
TAGGAGTCGCGCCTGTTTGCAGCAGCTTCCTCTCGGCCAGCGCCCCTTCTGTCTTCGGAGTACCCCTCTCGGCCATACTCTCTTCTGCTTTCCGGGTATTCCTCTCGACCGTAATCTCTTCTGTTTTCCGAATATTCCTCTCGACCAACGTTTCTTCTGTCTTCAGAATATCTCTCCCGTTCCAAGCCTCTCCTGTCTTCGGGATAATCCTCCCGTTCCGAATCTCTCCTGCTTTCCGGATATTCCTCCCGACCATAATCCCCGCTGTTCTCCGGATAGTCCTCCCGGCTGTAATCTCTTCTATTATCCGGATAGTCCTCCCGACCGTAATCTCTTCTGTCTTCAGGATATTTCTCCCGATTATAACCCCTTCTGCCTTCTGCGTATTTCTCCCGATCGTAGTCCCTATTATCCTCTGGATAATCCCCCCGGTCGAAATTTCTTCTATCCTCAGGATACGCCTCCCGGCCGAATTCCCTTCTGTCTTCCGGGTATTCTTCCCGATAGGGATTTCTTCGATTTTCTCGATTGAAATCTCGGATATTTTCACGACCCTCTTCCCGATACGCATCTCTCGGGCTGCCAGGACGACCAGCTCTGCCAAAATCCCTGCTCTCCTCCGGAAACTCACTCCGATAGCGAGACCTCCCTTCCTCTGGATATTCGTCCGTATAATCCGCCTTAGCCGGTCTGCGATAATCCCGCTCTGCCCTATCGTATCCCTCTCGATTTCTATGATACTCCTCGTCGAAACGTCTCATTTCTTCTCCCTTTCCCGCGATCTACTCCGGAACTCCCCTTCGGCCTTCTTTAATCTATGTTCAGTCAGGTAGAATCGTGAATAATGTAATCTTTTCCACTCAAATACCACAACATATAGAGTTATCATATCATTTTTGCCTTCTATTGTAAACTATCGAAAAGGAATTTTATTTGCCACAAACAATAGGTGAGGTAATCCTTGTAATGAACCCCGGATAGGAGTATAATACATACCATATGACCCGCAACCAACAAATAGAACAGGAGATGGCAGGCATGGGAAAAACAAAGAAATCCATTCGACCTTTCATATTGCTCGCAGTAATATCCTTACTATTTCAGAGCAGCTTGTCCCTGCCCCTCGTGGAAGCAGCTTCAAAGAGAGTGACCGTGCATGTGATCACAAAGAGTACGACCAACAATTACCCGACAAAGTACACCTATACCTCGGACGGACTGGTACGAAAAGCAGGGGATCGGGAAACCTATACCTACCGGGAGGACGGTTGGCCGGATACCCTCACGATACAAAATACGACCTCACGTTTTCAGTACAACACCGAAGGAAGACTCAAAAGAATAAAGAACTATATGGAACTGCGTTATGACAAAACTGGCCGTATAAACCAGATGTTTGCGCCCGGATGGTTCGCAAAGTACGCATACAACGACAAAGGCTATATTTCCTATGTCTATGAAACCGGAGATGCCCATATCTATTATACCTATGATGAAAACGGAAATCGCTCAGAAAGGGCGATGGATGCTCCAGGTACAAATGGGTTGAAGAAAGATACCGTCTGGGAATATACCTATACAAATGGACGCGTTCAATCCATAAAGGAGACCTTCACCTCTTCGTTGAATGGAGGGGGATCCGACAGCACTGTATCAAACACTTCGTTTACTTACAAAAAAATGTCTGTCCCCAGAAAATTTTTGAAGTATATTCGCTATCAACAGTGGTACATCATCAATGAGATCGGACCGGGCATCGGCGTATATCTGAATTTTTCCGGAAATGTACTGGCCGTTTCCGGAGAGACAGCCAGTACAAATCCAACTCCTGGCACAATACAGCAGCCAACCAATACGGCTACCGCCAATATCACTGTTCCGGGAGCAACGACTGCATCTGAAAAGATGACAAGCGCACAGGCGAAACAAATTTTGGCGAATGCGGATATCAAAGTCAACCGAATCGAATGGGTTGGACAGGGTGGCGTGATTTTCTATTATTCGAATCAGAAAAACGGCCAGGTTGACGGCTATGAGATTCAGTATTCAATGGGGCAGGATTTTGTGAATGGACAGACGCAGTCCCTGTTCAGCGAAACTACGACGGCACGGACGACAGGTATCGTAGTGAATGTGAATTATTTTGTCCGGGTACGGGCGTATATCGATACGGATACCGGAAGAGTCTGGTCGGCTTGGGGACATGACCGTATGTTTAGCCGAGAGTGGTGATTATGAATAGAAAAATATCTTCAAAATGGAGAATGGGAATCGCTGGTTTATTCAGTTTTATTTTCTTCTTCTCATCCACACAGATGGATACCGCCTACGCCAGAATGTATTATCTCGAAGATGTCGATGAAGAATATTATGATGGAGAAAAAGACATTTCCCAAACTTCTTCCGAAAGCGATCTGGAAGAAGGGGAATGGCGGAAAAAAGGCGAAAAATGGTATTATTACAATGATTCCGGCAAACTCGTAAAGGGTTGGATCGACAATGGAAATATTTATTATACAGATCCTTCGACTGGCGTGCGACAAAATGGTTGGCAGGTGATCGATCAAGGAACCTTCTTTTTCGACAAAAATGGCCGGTTGAAAACCGGATGGAGAACGCGGGATGGCTCCAAATACTATCTAAACGAGACAGGGAAACTAGGAAAAATCGGACGCGCTG
>JAFUXY010000515.1 GCA_017477005.1 Lachnospiraceae bacterium
CCCCGGTTCCGAGGAAGCGTTCACGACAAATCCGCCCGGACACATACAAAAACTGTACAATGGCCGCTCCGATTTCACCACGAGCTTATACGGCGCCGGAGGTAATAGCCCCGCCGCCTTTTTGCCGTACTGCATCCGCGATATTCGTTCCTGCGGATGCTCGACCCGAAATCCCACAGCAAACGGCTTCGCCTGCATCGGCACGCCCTGCGAAAACAACTGTGCAAATGTATCCCTCGCTGAATGGCCGATACCGAGCAAGACGTGATCACTCTCAAGGGTCGTTCCATCCGAAAGGACGACCCCCTTCACGCAGCCCCCTTCGATCAGCAAGGACTCCATCCGGGTCTCAAAATAGACCGTGCCTCCCAACCGCTCAATCTCCCTGCGCATTGCGGACACAATCTCGACGAGCTTGTCCGTGCCGATATGGGGTTTGGCGTCATAGAGCACGCTTTCATCGGCGCCAAATTTGTGAAAGGTCTCCAACACGAAACGATTGCGGCCGAACCGGTCATTTTTTTGCGTGACCAATTTCCCGTCGGAAAACGTACCGGCGCCGCCTTCGCCAAATTGGACATTGGATTCCGGCAAGAGATTTCCAGTTTCAAAAAACCGCTCGACATCCTTTTTCCGCTCTTCGGCCGCGCGTCCCCGTTCCACAACGATCGGATTGGCGCCCGACAGAGCCAAAATATACGAGGCAAACATCCCAGCCGGGCCAAATCCAACAACCACCGGACGTTTTTCAAACGAAATACGCCTGGATAAAATACGATAACGCAGGTCATTATCCTGCCGCACATTCCGGTTTTTCCGGACAGATCGCCAAAGCGTCTTTTCCCCGTCCACTTCAACCGATACCGAATACAGCAAAAAGATATCCGGCTTCTTTCTCGCGTCGATCGACCGCTTGCGGATGCGAAGCTGCCGGATCTTGTGCGGCGGGATATGCAGAATCCGTGCGGCCTCCCTTCCGAGCGCCGCCTTGGGATTCGTTTCCAAGATAGAAATACGAATTTGATCGATGATCAGCAAAAAACTCTCCTCTCTTATAGTGCAGATCCGCAGACAAATCCGCTAACCCACGCCCACTGAAGGTTGTAGCCGCCGCAGAGGCCGTCCACGTCTAATAGCTCTCCACAAAAATACAAGCGCTCTACAAGCGTCGATTCCATCGTCGCTGGATCAATTTCCTCCAAGGAAACGCCCCCCGCCGTTGTCTGTGCCTTCGCATAATCGCCGAATCCTGTTACCTGCACCCGAAAATCCTGCAGCAGCTCTGCCAGACGCTTCATGGCGCTAGTTCGAATCGTACAGGCTTCGATGGAAGGATCCACTTTGGCCTTGCGCAAAACCACCTCGATCAATGCCGGAGGGAGCAAGCCCCGCAGGGCTTCGCAGATGGATTTTCCCCACCCAAAGGTATAAAACCGCTTAGAAAGCAATGCCGCCAATTCCTGTGAATCCCAATACGGCAAAAAATCAAGTCCCGCCTCGACCCTGCCACTTGACTCCCCTTGCATATCCTGCGGCTGGCCATGCGACCGAAATCCCATCCCCGCCTCGACTGGCTCTTTCCCCTTTTGCAGCAGCGCCCGCGTCGCAAAACGACTCACATTGAAAACCGGAATCCCCGAAATCCCGTCTGCCGCAAGCTGTACCTCGCCGCGATCCTTTGCGGCAAAGAGACCATCCACGTACAGCCTCACCTCTGCCGTCAGGCGAATCCCCTTGCATTTTCGAAAAAAAGGCTCTGCACAGCAAAGCCTGGTCAAAGCGGGTGAAAGAGGCACGATCCTGTGTCCAAAACGGTTTGCCATCTGCAGCCCGAAGCCATCGCTGCCGCTGGCCGGAAACGCCAGTCCTCCGGTCGCCAACACCAGACGCGCGCATTCCATCTCAAAATCTTCCTCTTCGCGTTTTCCCTGAAGCCGAAAGCCATCTTCCCCAGTGACTCGTTCGATAGATTCAATCCGCCATCCGCCCAACACCTCTATTCCAAGGCGGCGGATTTCCATTTCAAGGCAGTCCCGTACATCTTTGGCCGCCCTCGTATACGGATAATAATATCCCTTTCGACAGGTGGCGGTAATCCCGATTTCCTCAAAAAAGGACAGAATTTCTGAAATGGGAAAATGGCCAAGGATATCCGATACAACCGCCATAGAATCCGACCGAAACGCATCCAAGGTTTGGTTTTCGTTCAAAAAATTACACCGGCCATTGCCGGTAGATAAGAGCTTTCGCCCGATTCGGTCATTACCATCGACAAGCAGTACCTGCCTGCCCCGCCGGGCTGCTGTGATGGCCGCCACTACGCCCGCAGCGCCCGCGCCCACGATTACAATTTCACAGCGCCTCATAAAAGCCCCAGCCTCTTCGCCAGACGGATCATTGTCGTACCCATCGGCATCGTCCGAAGCTCTTCTTCTGAAACACCGTTCAAGACAAGGATCAGCACAAAATAAGACGCGCCGCCCACCATGATAGAAAGCAGGCAGGCAATGGCGTTTGAATTGGTGATTGCGTGGACGATCCGATAAAATACAAATACGGCCAGTCCCATGATGGCCGAAGCTTCCAGAGGAATAAGATAGGTTCGCTGGATGTCCTGCCTGGCACCCGAATGCGCATAGACCGCATACCCATTCAGCACGCACATCAGAAATGCGTAGAACGTATTGGCCAGGACAACGGCGTAGATATGGAGATGGAAAATCCACATCGCCGCATACAAAAAGACCGTCTGCACGACCAACGCAATCGCCGCATTGATCACCGGAACGCGCATTTGGTCGATTCCTTGGAGCAGACCGTTCGTCAAAGTGGATAAAGAATAAAAGACCACGCTCGAAGCGCCCAGGATCATAATGATCATGGACGAACGATCGCTGTCCGCAAACAACAGCATCATAATCGGCCCGCCAAGCACCGCAATCCCAACGGCGCACGGAAACGAGATCAGCATAATAAACCGCGTCGCCAAATTAATCTGCGTTCGTACGCTGTGCATTTTTTTGCTGTGATAAGCCATCGTCAGGCTCGGAACGCTCGAAGCTGCGATCGAATACGCAATCGAAATTGGCACATTCGTAACCACCTTATACTGTCCGGTGAACACGCCCCACCACTCCGAAATCTGTTTCGGGTCATAGCCCTGCAGATTGGCAAGGTTTTTGAAAATGCCCTGGTCAATAATGCCGCTGATATTGTACAGCGTCGCCGACAAAAGCACCGGGATGATCGTCATGACAAGCACAACAACCAGCTCCCGATAGCGTTCGGGATTTTTCGTGTGATCCCGCAGCACCCTCCGGCGAAATACCCGGCGGTAGATCATATAGACAAAGACCATGACCAGCAGCGCCGCAATAGAGCCCATTGCTGTCCCCAGTGTGCCTCCGGCCGCGCCATAAGCCGCCGCGTAGCCCTCCTTGTCGCCCAGCACCGCTCCTACGCTCAGTCCCTTTTCGAACAACAGATAGGCGGCGATCACGGAGACGATGGCGTTGACGATCTGCTCCGCAATCTGCGAGATAGCGCTTGGGATCATCGTGTTTAAGCCCTGAAAAAACCCCCGCAATACGCCTACGATCGCCACGATGAACAGCACCGGCGCCAAGACCCGCAGCGCGATTGCGGACAAAGGGGTCCGAAGCAGCGTCCCGGTAAAGTAATCTGCCCCGAAAAAGACGATGAGCGCCGCCAGTCCTCCGGAAACCGAGGCGAAAGCCATCGAGCTTTTCAAGACCCGCAGCGCGTTTTTCGCCTGTCCCTTCGAAAGCCGCGAGGCCACGAGCTTCGACACGGCGAGCGGAATCGAAAACGACGAAATGATCAGCAAAATATTATAAAGCTCATACGCCGTTCCATAAAAATCGTTGCCGCGTTTGCCGATAATCGCCGTCATAGGCAGGCGGTAGATCATCCCCACTACGCGGCTGATGATCGAAGCCGCCGCCAAAATGGAGCCCTGCACCAGAAATACGGTATCGCTTTTCTTGTTTGCGTTGTCCCCGTTCATAGTTAATTCGATTCAAATTCTTCCCGAGTCGCATAGGTCTTGCAATCTGCGCCGCCTGCGTTTTCCACCAGATGTACCCAGGTCTTTCCGGGATTCAGCTCAATCTCATCCCCATTTTCATAGAAATAATGCGTAATATCATAATTCGAATTTTTGCTCCACGAAATGTCCACGACCTTCCCGCGGGTCAAAAACTTTCCGGTGCCGGAGCCGTTCAAATTGATATCGAGGTAATACGACCCCGAAATCACCGAGCTTGGCACGTTTTGCAGGATTAGATTGGCCGCTTTGACGTTCTCCCCGTCATTTGCGTCGGTCTCGGTGTCGCCAAACTGATAGCGGGTATAGAGCTGTTCTTCCTCATCATAGACATAATACGGCCTGTCGTTCGGGAAATACAAGGACAGCACCTCGGCGTCCTCTCCCTCCTGATCTTCCAGGGTGTTTTCCTCCTCCGCAAAACGGAAATGCCCCTTTTCGTGGTCTTCGTTGATCTCAGTACGATAGCCCTTGGCTTCAATGCCGTCATTGATGCCGTCGGTACTGGTGTAGGCATTGTGCGGCGCCGGCTTGTCCGAGGAACGGAAATAGACGATTGGCTCGATCGCACCGTCCAGCCCGTTCAGATCATCGACAATGCCCGAATTCAAGACCTCCTGCCCCTGCACCGACTGTCCATAATGCAGGTAGATCGAGTCAAACTCGGCGGCGATATAGGCATAGTACGGGCGGCAGCTGCGGACGTTTCCGATCCGATCCATACCAGAATAGTCGTCAAAGAGCGCCAGAAATCGGGTGATGCCGCCCTCAGCCGGACATTCGTATACGATCCCGGCCTTGTTGATTCCATATTGCGGCAGCGCCATCGTCGTGTTTTCAATCATAATCGAAATCGGGCGTTTTTTCGTCAGCTCCTCTTCGACCGGCTCATGAGTCAAAAGACTGTAAAAAAGTTCTTCCTCTTCCTCCTCTTCGATTTCCTCCACGTCGAGTCCGCCTTCCTCTTCGGCCTCCTCCATCTCTTCCTCGAAGAAATCCTCTGCGGTATCCTCCTTTTTCTTGCCGCAGGCTGTCAAAAGCATCAGTGAAAGTCCCAACAATCCCGCCGCGTATATCATTCGATTTTTCATAATCCCTCCTCAATCCGTAGACGACCGTATCGCCTATTACCGTTCTATAGACAGCCTTTGCAAAATTTCTCGCTGTCGTGCCTCCATCTCCTCCCTTTCCTCCGATTCGATATGATCGTAGCCGAGCAGATGAAGCATACTATGCGCCAACAAGAAAGCGTATTCGCGCTTAATCGAATGCCCGTATTCTTCAGCCTGCGCAAGCACCTTTGGAATACAAAGCACAATATCACCGAGCATCAGTTCCCCTGAGTCCGGGTCGAAATCCTTGCTTTCCTCCAAGACCCTTCGCTCTCCCTGTTCATCCAGAGAAAACGCCAGCATTGGAAAAGAAAGCACGTCGGTAGGAGCATCGATGTCTCGAAACGACTGGTTGACCGCCCGTATCCCTTCCTCGTCCACAAAGGACACGGAAAGCTGAATGCCGTCGTCAAAGCCCTCCGAGACAAGGGAAGCCCGTACCACGTCCTCGAGCACAGAGGCCGTGTCAAAATCAGCCCACCCGGACTCAAACCCTTCATCGTCTAAAAGTAATGTCATGGTTTGCCCTTCTATTCCTTCTTTCGCAATCCCGTCTGCACGAGCTTTTCCCGGATCTTCAAAAATTGATTCATCGAAATCTTCGACTCATCGTAGATACCGGTGTTGGAAAACTCATTCAAGGTCTGATAGATCAGCATATCCTCATTCCACGAGCTCTGCATTGTATCCGAATCCATCAATTCGATCCGCGTCACCAAAGCGTTTACCATATGTACGATTGCCGACTCCGGCGACTGCGGAAGCCGCTTCTCCCCCTCGAATTCTTCAAGGATGGCGATGACCTCCGGTGGGAAACATCGGTTGATCGCCAGTCGGACGGCATTGTCAATTTCCGGCGCGCCTTCCATTTTTCCCAGGCGATAATACAGCCCGGCCGCCGCGAGCGTATTTTCATCGGCGCCGATCTCCCGACCGCAGACGACCGACAGCTCGGACACCCGTTTGGCATGCCAGTATTCCGCCTCCGAATACCGTTTCAAATCCTGCAGAAGCGGATAATCGTCCTCGAGCAGCAGATCGTAGGACACCTGGCGCTCCTGCTCCTGAAAATCGGTCAGCTTCGGATACAAAAACCATGCAAACAGCATCAGAAGCACCGCCTCGAGGCAGACTTCTTCCACGATGACATTGTCCAATTTTCCGAAATTAAAATAATAAAACACGATCGGCAAAAAGGCGTTTACCATGCCGATCATACACACGAACAGCGCTTTGGAGAGGGTCTTTTGGTGGCGGATCTCCCGCAAATACCCCGCCAAAAGCACATTCAGCGCCAAAAGCAGACAATAATTGTAGATCGAATAGGTACCCCTCCCGCAAAGAAGACATACCATCGTCACAAAATACAACCCCGCCTCGAGCGTCAGCGCCTCCGTCAGATACGAAGAAAACCAAAAGGTCAAAAATCCAATCGGCATCAAAAAGTCGGAAAGCATAGAGCCGATGATTGCAAGCACCCAGCCCACGACTAGGAGCAAAAACAATCGGGAATAGCTCGTCCCCTGATAGCTCAGCCGTCCGGTCGTCCGTCCCTGCATGATTGCGATCACGAAGATGCCCAGAAACACCATATCGATGATCAGCGTGCAAAACAACTCGTCCAAAAGCAGAGAATTTTGCATCGCCAGATAAAAGGATCCGCACGAAAACAGGATGAAGATAGCGACAATATAGGCGAGTCGACGAATGGAAATTCTAGGCTCTCCGATCCTCGACATAACGGCTTCGTCGTCCTTTTTTGGATTTTGACTGTTGGTTCTTTTCATACTCCTCATAGGCGTTGACTATTTTTTGCACCAGCGGATGCCGCACGACATCCTTCGACGTCAGTTTGATAAACGAAATATCCTCGAGCTTCGAAAGCACGCTCACGGCCACGTCCAGGCCGCTGGTCTGATCCTTCGGAAGATCGATCTGTGTATTGTCTCCCGTGATCACAGCCTTTGAACCGAATCCGATCCGGGTCAGAAACATTTTCATCTGCGCCGGTGTCGTATTCTGGGCTTCGTCCAAAATAATAAACGCATTGTCGAGCGTCCTCCCCCGCATATAGGCCAGAGGAGCTACCTCGATCAATCCCCTTTCCATATTTTTCAAAAAACTGTCGGCGCCCATGATCTCATACAGCGCATCGTACAGCGGCCGCAGATACGGGTCCACCTTGCTCTGTAGATCTCCAGGCAAAAAACCGAGCTTTTCCCCGGCTTCTATGGCCGGTCTGGTCATAATAATCCGATTCACATCGCCCTTCTGAAACGCCGTGATCGCCATCGCCATCGCGAGGTAGGTCTTGCCCGTACCGGCGGGCCCGATCCCGAAGACGATCATCTTGCTGCGGATTGCGTCCACGTAGGATTTCTGCCCGATGGTTTTGGGCTTGATCGGTTTTCCGGACAGCGTATGGCAGATCAGATCCGAATCCATCTCCATCATCGGATGTTCTTCCAATTTGTCCTGGATCGACAAAGCATAACTGACGTTTTGCTCGGAAATTACATTTCCTCTTTTGGAGAGCTCATACAACTCGCTGATGACGTGCTTTGCAGCTTCCACCTTGCTCTTCGGTCCGACCACCCGCAAGGTGTCTCCCCGCAGGATAAACCGCACCGACAGCTCCCGCTCGATCAGCTTGATGTTCGAATCAAACTGCCCGAACAAATTGGACTGATGTTCGTAGGGAATCGCAAGCTCCATATCTGTCATGCAAACACTCCTCATCACGCCGCAAACCAAAAGGTTTGGTAACTCATTTATGATACGGCTCGCCCCGCATAATGCGAAAGCTCCGATAAATCTGCTCACACAGGATCACCCGCATGAGTGGATGTGGAAAGGTCATTTTCGAAAAACTGATCCGCGCGTTGGCACGGGAAATCACATCCCCGGAAAGCCCCAAGGAGCCTCCGATCACAAAACAGAGACGGCTTTCGCCCCGGTTCATTTTGTCGCTTAGAAACGCAGAAAATCCCTCCGAGTCGTAGGCCTTCCCATCGATGCACAAAGCGATGCAAAAATCCTGGGCGTCGATCTTCGGAAGCAGCCGACCGGCCTCTTTTGACAGAAGGATCTCCCGTTCTCTTTCAGACAGCCGATCCGGCGTTCGCTCGTCCGCTACCTCGATTATCTCAACCCGTGCGTAGCGGCCAAGCCGCTTGACATATTCCGCGACAGCCTCCGTGAAAAACCGCTCCTTTAAGCTGCCCACGCAAACAATGCGTATCGTCATGGCAAATAAATGTAATTGCAGCGGAGCACGTCACTCTCCACGTCGTTTTCGTCAATCACAATGGCCGACAGCACATTGTTTCCTTCCGGAATATCAATGGGTCCGGTGTAGCGCGTGCTGTCCTTTGAGGGCGTGCGGCCATTCCAGGAATAGTAGATCGCACCGTCTCCCTCTTTTGAAAGCACAACCTTCATCGGCGAGTGAAACGTCCCGCCGGACGGGTTTGCTGTCGGCATATCCGGCTCCGGATAATCGATCCGGTAGGTTCGCTTGACCACCATGCTTTTCTTCCCGGCCGTGTCCACGCAGCAGGCTTTGACCGTTGTGACCCCGTCTAGGAGCTTGATCGGTTTCTTTTTTTTGAACCGTTTTCCGTTGTCGCTGCCGGGCTCGGTGCCGTCCAAGGTATAAAATATATCAAAGCCATCTGTTGAGGAAAGAATCAACGAAAGAAAGGTGTAATACTCCCCCTCCGGCTCTGAAAACAGCGGAGGCCGCACAAACTTCGTTGCCAACGCTTCAAGAATCCGTTTTTTGGAGATTTCATCGTACAAAACCTCCGCTCCGTCCGCGTCCCCGATTTCTTCAAACAAAGTCAGCAAGGCATCGTAGGCTACAAGTGGATCCTCCCCCAAGCTGCGGGCGAGCGCGAGCGCCCTGCGGTACGCATCCTCGGCGTCGTCGAACTCCTGCAGCAGCGAATAATCATTCCCCAGCTTGATATACGCGTCCACGGTCTGCTTGCGCGCAAGCGCTGTATTGTAATATACGGCAGCCTCTGCAAAATTGGCCTCCCGATCCAAACGCTCGGCCCTGTGGAACAAATAGCTATAGGTGCGTCTGTAGGAAAAAACGCTCACTCCCACGATACAGACTAATAGCAGCACCGCCACTATCCGTCGCCGCCAAACAGGTGGACGGGAAACATCCGAAGTCTCTTCCACTGTAGGCGTATTGGTCACAAGTGTGGGAAGAATATCCTCTTCCAATTCATTGAAATCCGGAACAAACTGAACCTCGGCGCCGCAATGATCGCAATAGACATGTCCATCCACTAAAGTGGCGCCACAGCGTTTGCATTTCATCGGCCAATCTCCACAGAAGCCACACAATTATACAACAACTCGGCAATGGTCATCGGACCTACGCCTCCGGGAACCGGCGTAATCGCAGACACCTTGTCCGCCACATCGTCAAAGTCCACATCGCCGCAGAGCTTTCCGTTTTCATCCCGGTTCATCCCTACGTCTATGACC
>JAFUXY010000516.1 GCA_017477005.1 Lachnospiraceae bacterium
GATTCGTCTGGGGTGGTGGCGTCTGTGGCACTCGTTGAGGACGACGTGCTGCTGGGGGAGTTTGGAACCAATTTTCACAAGACGCATTCGACGACTCTTCTGCCGATGCTGGACGAGCTGATGGAAATGCTCTCAATCAATGTTTCTGAATCCGGGATTGACGGAATCGCGGTCGCTAAAGGCCCGGGCAGCTTTACAGGGCTTCGGATCGGGGCGGCGACAGCCAAGGGACTGGCATTGGCTTGGGATGTGCCGATTTTTCCGGTGTCCACGTTGGCTGGACTTGCCTGCAATCTATGGGGCGTAGACGGGCTGATCTGTACGCTCATGGACGCACGGAGAGGGCAGGTGTATACGGCGTTATATCAATTTGCAGAAAAATGCTGTAGGGAGCAGGGAGGTGCTATAGAGGGAGCTGCGAATCCGGAGACAGGCGGAGAATTAGCCGTTTCTTTGGAAGAGGTACTGGCACCTTGCGCAGTCAGTATCGAAGAGATTATAGAAAAAATAAATGTAATAAAGGAACGTGTGACTTTTCTCGGAGATGGTGTTCCGGTTTTTTCTGAAAAAATAAAAGCCTTATGCAAAAACAAGTTTCGTTTCGCTCCGGCTTCTGCGAATCGGCAGAGGGCGGCGTGCCTGGGCGCTTATGTGTGCAAATTGGGCGAAAGAGCCGAGCGGATCGACGGTCGCCGCTTTGCGCCGGAATACCTGCGGCTCTCGCAGGCGGAACGGGAGCGGTTGGAGCGCCAGCAAAGAGAAGCGGGTGCAAGGTGAGGTATTTGGTGCGGCTGGCGCAGCCGGAGGATGCGGATGCTTTGGCGGAGATTTCGAGGCGTTCATTGCATTATGCCTGGAGCGAACGGGACTTTTTGATTACGATAAAAAACCCGCAGGCCAAGGTCTATCTCGCGGAAGGGTCGGACGGGGCAGCGGGTTATGTGGTGCTTTATCATGCGGCTGATGAGGGCGAAATTGCTTCGGTAGGAGTGCATCCGTCTCAGCGCCGGAGGGGAATAGGGAGCCGGATTCTAGGCTATATGATGGAACAGTGCGGGACGTTTGGAGTCAAAAAGCTGTTTCTCGAGGTGCGTGAGAGCAATGACGCGGCGCAAGGGCTGTATGAGTCGTTTGGGTTTTTGCGTGTGGGCGTGCGAAAGGATTTCTACGATTCGCCGAAAGAGGATGCGTTTTTGATGATGAGGATACTTTGATATGCTGGATGTTTGTTTGTTGGGGACGGGCGGCATGATGCCTTTGCCGAGGCGGTGGCTGACGAGCTGCATGCTTCGGTTCAATGGTTCGAGCCTGCTGATTGATTCCGGGGAGGGGACGCAGATCGCAATGAAGGAGGCGGGGCTTTCGTCGCATTCGATCGATACGCTCTGTTTCACCCATTTTCACGCTGATCATATTAGCGGCCTGCCCGGGCTGCTCCTTGATATGGCAAATTCGGATCGGGCTGAGCCGATTCGAATTATTGGGCCGAAAGGGGTCGAACGCGTGGTAGGGGCGCTGCGAACGATCGCACCGGATCTGCCCTTTGATATTACATTTGAAGAGATTGAGGACAGGGGCGCGGAGTTTGAGGCTCATGGGATGCAGATCCAGGCGTTTCGAGTCAACCACAATGTTCCTTGTTTTGGTTATGCAGTGTCGATAAAAAGAGCGGGAAAGTTCAATCTTGAGGCGGCCAAAGCGCTGGGGCTCCCGGTGCAGTTCTGGAACAAGCTGCAAAAAGGGGAGACGGTGGATTACGAAGGAAATACCTACACGCCGGATATGGTCATGGGAGCAGAGCGCAAAGGCTTGAAGGTGGCTTACTGTACGGATAGCCGCCCCACAAAGGGGATTGTGGAAGCGGCCAAGGGGTCGGATCTGTTCATCTGCGAGGGGATGTATGGAGACCCGGAGAAGGCGCAGGACGCAAAGCGAAAGAAGCATATGACGTTTTATGAAGCAGCTATGTTGGCGAGGGACGCGCAGGTAGGGGAGCTGTGGCTGACCCATTATTCTCCATCGCTGGTCGGTCCTGGGCGTTATATGAAGGAGGTTCGCAAAATTTTTCCGGAAGCTTATCCAGGAAAGGATGGCATGAAAAAGTCGTTACTTTTTGAAGAAGACTGAAAGGGGGGAAGCATGAAAAAATTTATTCGTATCGGTATTTTATCCGTTGTCTGCGCGTCGTTGATCGTGGGTTATTATTTTTATTTGTCGCACGGCAGGAGCCGCAAGGACGAGGGACCGAAGGAAATGTCGGAGCTTGAAAAGGTGCTGACCGTGGATTTCGCGGCGAAATATCCGCAGACTCCGCGGGAGGTGATGAAATGGTACGATCGGATCGTCATGCTGTATTATGGTGGGGAGGCGAGCACTGGACAGATTGAATTGCTCTGCGATCAGGCGATGATGCTGTTTGATGCGGATCTGATTCAGGCAAATCCTCGGGATATGTATATTTCTTCCGTGAAAGCGGAAATCAATACATA
>JAFUXY010000517.1 GCA_017477005.1 Lachnospiraceae bacterium
ATATCATAATAATCCAACGGCAGATATTTCCCCTGAATGCCGGAATGCCCTTCATAGTTTCCGGCCAGCAGACGCAGCTTTCCTGCCGCTAGGTCAAATTCCTGTATTTCGCTGTTCAATACTCCATGATAGAAGGGCTCCGCCGTCATCTTGTACTTCGCCGGAATGTTCAGCCAAAGCTGCAGGCCCAGCATTCGTTCAGCCGGTTGGGGCATTTCGGAATGATAGGCGCCGGATCCGGCCGTCAACCACTGCGCTTCGCCGTCGTGAATTGCCGCTTTCGTTCCAAGATGATCCTCGTGGACGATTGTACCCTTCGAAAGAAAGGTAAAGGTCTCGATGCCTCTGTGGGGGTGCATCGGGAATCCGGCTGTATAATCCTTTGGATCGGTAGAATCAAAGGCATCCAGCATCAAAAACGGATCATAGGCGTCCGTCGTTTGCAGTCCCAAAACCCGCACAAGGCTCACCCCCGCGCCGTCCTGTGTCCGAAATCCCTGCACCTGATTTGTAATTTTTCTAATCATGGCTTCTCCTTTCTTTTCGTGCTTTTGTGGTATTTTGCCAGCAATTCTATGAGTGTATTTTTCTCCTCTTTTGTCCAGACATCGAATTTGTCAGAGAACATCCTTTCATTTTCCGGATAGGCCTGTTCTATTCGTTCCCGTCCTTTTTCTGTCAGTTCTATCCGACTTTTTCGATGATCTTTCGCGTCTTTTGTACGGCGAACCATTTCCATTTTTTCCAGATTGTTGATGATAACAGGGATGGTGCCATTGCTGCTCAGGATGGTCTCTTTGATCTCTCCGACGGTCAGGCAGCCCTTGTGCAGCAGGGCTTCCATCACCATAAATTGCGGAATCGTCAGGCCGTGCTCCGCGCATATCCTCGCAGTCTCGCGGTCGAGGTCTTTCACCAATCTGTGTATGCCAATCAAAATGTAAGAATTTTCTACCATAGGACTTCCTTTCTGGGATTGATGGGTTCTATGGATTATTATATCTAATTAGACTTATTTGTCAAGAGGGTAATTATACAAAGAGGATTTCCGGCCAAAAAGGTACTATATCCTTTGATACGTGATTGTGGTAAGGTAGTGTAAACAAGATTTTTTGAGATGGAAGAACAGAATGAGGAGGGTTGTTATGAAGAAAAATATTCGTTTTATTTTGCTTGGCGAGCTTGCGCTTTTTATCACTGTGTTTGCGCTCAGCATCTTTCTTTGCAATGGAGCTATCGCCGCGATTGCCTGGTTTGTCGATGCGCCATCATTACTGTTGATTCTTTTGATCTTGATCCCCGGGCTGATCGTCATGGGGGAATGGAAGGATTTTATAAAAGCGTTTTCCGTTGGAATCAAGCCGTTTAGTCTGCTGGACCTAAAAAATATAATCGAAGCGATACGCGCGGCGCAGAATTTGACTATTTTCGGGGCACTGTTTGCCATTATTACTTCTGGGATTCTGCTTTTGGGGCGATTGAACGACCCTTCTACAATTGGTCCAAACCTAGCCGTATGTTTTCTCGCGGGATTTTATTCTGTAATTGTGGAATTTTTCCTGCTTCCTCTCAGGCTGAATGCGGAACGAAAAATGAACGAAGAAATGGATTTGGGGGATGAATGAATCTCAGATTACAAAAGAGCGATATCTGGAAGTGGCTCAGAAATTTGGGTTCACGAAACGCGAGCTGGAGCTGGGCTTTTTGAAGGTCTCCGGATTTTCAAATCGCAGGATTGCTTTCATGCTTGGTATTTCGGAACAGACGGTGAAAAATCATTTCACGCATATTTATGAAAAGGCTTGGGTGCCGGGGCGAAAGGAGTTTCGGGAGTTGTTTGTTTAGGGAAACGCCGATTCATTCGGCTCTGCTTTGGCTCTGTAAAAACAAAAACCGGCGACCTTTCGATCACCGGCTTCACTGCCCCACAAGGATTCGAACCTTGGAATGACGGAGTCAGAGTCCGTTGCCTTACCGCTTGGCGATGGGGCATCAACAACAGAAGATATTATACTAAATCTATACACAAAAAGCAAGGAAAAATCAAAACTTTTCAAAACTTTTTGACGCAGTCTTCCCGGCCTCATTCACTGCGGTCGTTCAACGGGTCCAAAACCACTCTTTGTGAAGCCCTGGTTTGCTTCATATCAATGATCCTCTGGTTGGTAGAACCGCGGAACAAAAGCCCGATGCTCTTTTGCTCGATCACAAAACGTCCGTCCACCAGCACATCGATATTGTCCAAGATTTCGTCCGTCTTGTCCCCGTATCTGCTGCCGCCGGGTACCAAGTCCTGATCGTAGATGAAGCCCGTGTACATCCAAATCGTACGCTCAGGTATCTCCTTTCGGACGCGCCGCACCAGCCTCGCCACCTCTTCCTGATTCTCCAGCTCAAACGGCTCCCCTCCGAGTATCGTCAACCCATCATAGTACCCTCGGGACAACTCTTTGAGTATCTTGTCCTCCATATCCTGCGTATATTCTACGCCATAATGAAAATCCCATGTTTCCGGCTGAAAACAACCTTTGCAGCGATTTGTGCATCCGGATACAAAGACGCTCACCCGCATCCCGATCCCGTTGGCACAGTCAGCCGCGAGAACTTCGCCTATATACATCTCTCCACCTCACTTTTCCTGTAGACGCTATGTCATAAATGGATTCCTTTTTCTGGATTATTCTACCATTTTCGTGATTTTGCAGGAATGCTTTTTCTCTCCGGCCGGGGAATTTTTGTCGTAACTGATACCGACCAGCAAAACTTGCGGATCGCCCTCTGAAATTCCATTTTGATCTCGTCGTTGGGAATGCGCGCC
>JAFUXY010000518.1 GCA_017477005.1 Lachnospiraceae bacterium
CGATATCGACGACCATGACGCCGGTTGGCTCAGTGATATCGAGTCCCATGCCCAAAGCATCCGCCAATGGTTTTTCGCAGAGGTTGATCGACTTTGC
The DNA here is from genome assembly GCA_017477005.1 of Lachnospiraceae bacterium. Classification (GTDB taxonomy): domain Bacteria; phylum Bacillota; class Clostridia; order Lachnospirales; family Lachnospiraceae; genus RGIG4930. The sequence goes on from JAFUXY010000518.1 coordinate 98, forward strand.
CTTGATCTTCGTCTTGGCGAAAATATCGTAGAACGCCTTTTTTTCTACCTCGGTGATATCGGTCGGAACTGCGATCACAATATCCGCTCCCTTCAACCGGGCGCTTAGCTTCTGCTCGAGAACTTCTAAAAGCATGGTCTGCATATTGTCGAATTCCGCGATCACGCCGCCGTGAATGGGAAAAGAAACCTGAATAGACTCCGGCGCCTTTTCAAACATCAGGTATGCTTCATTTCCATACGCATACATTTGATCCCGATCCACGATCGCGATCGTACATTTTTCGTTGGTAATATCCCCGGATGCCCGATCGATGATCTTCAGATTGCCGGTGCCCATATCTATTCCATAACCGCCCGCCATGGTGTTCCTCCTTGTCCTTATAGCAAATATTTGCGTCCGTCTGTCTCTAAATAACTATAATATGTCCTGTCTCCAATGATAATATGATCTAAAAGCGGAATATCAAGCAGCTTTCCGCAGGCTGCGATCCGCTGAGTCGCTTCGTTGTCCTGGTCGCTGGGTTCCGGAATCCCGCTTGGATGATTGTGCAAAACCACCACAAAGCTGGCCATTCGCCGCACCGCAAAGGAATAAATCTCCTTTGGGGACAGCACCGCATAGGTGGAGGTACCCTTTGAAACAACGGTATCATCCAAAAACTGTCCTTTTGCGTCATACAAAGACACATAGACCTGCTCCTGATCCTCGTGCCGCATACGCTCCATGTAGTAGTTGGCGATGGTCGAGGGCGCATCTAGGGCAAGCGTTTTTCGAAAGCTGGTCTCCGCGATTCGCTTGGAAAGTTCTCCTACCGCTTTGAGCTGCAAAGCCTTGACCTTTCCGATCCCCTCGATGGCCACAAGGTCGTTCATAGAAAGCTCATAGAGGTTCAACAATTGCCGGCCCTGAATGGATAAAAGTTCGGAAGCCAATTGCAGCGCCGTTTTATTTCTCGTGCCGCTTCGAATGATCAGAGCAACTAGCTCTGAATCACTGAGATGCTCTAATCCATAGCGGAGTCCCTTTTTTTCGGGCTCCATACAACCATCCCAGGCCTTTTCCCGCTGGCACATAGCGTTTGATTTCGACATATCCCGTCCTTCCCATTCTTTTCTTGCAGGCAAATCTTTGGATGGGTATATCGTCGATGTCTATGTAAGTATAGCTCTAAGTACAAGCATTCGTCAACTTAAAGTTTCAGGTCGCCTTCTCCAATCCAGCCCATACGCCGCATTGGCGCGGCAAACAAAAGCGACAGGACGGCAGGCAGCAAAACCGAAATGGCGACGAGTCCAAACCAGTCTGCCGCGGAGACGGATTGTTTTGTCCCCTCCGCAATCTGCGTCATCCAACCGGTATAAACGCCGATCGGACCAACCAGTCCACAGGTGCCCATTCCGGACGAGACCGGCGCCCCGTTCATTTCAAGCCGAAAGAGGCAGGTCGCTATCGGCCCTGTCACAGCGGAGGCCAGGGTCGGCGGCAGCCAGATCCGCGGATTTTTCACAATATTTCCCATCTGAAGCATCGAAGTGCCAATGCCTTGGGAGACGATTCCGCCCCAGCCATTTTCACGAAAAGAGATAACCGCGAAGCCGACCATCTGGGTGCAGCAGCCAGCCACCGCTGCGCCTCCCGCAAGACCGGTAAGCCCCAGCGCGGCACAGATCGCGGCGGAGGAAATCGGAAGCGTCAGGGCAATCCCCACCGTCACTGATACAATAATTCCCATCAAAAACGGCATCAGTTCCGTCGCCCACATGATGACATTGCCAACAGCCATCGCCGCGCGTCCCAGCGGTGGCGCCAAAAGCCACGACAATCCAACGCCTACGCCAATTGTCACAAGCGGCGTCGCCAAAATATCCACCGGCGTTTCCTTCGAAATAGCCTTGCCGCATTCGGTCGCGATGATCGCCACAAAGAGAACGGCCAAAGGCCCCCCTGCTCCTCCGAGCGCATTGGCGGCAAATCCTACCGTGATCATAGAAAACAGTACAAGCGGTGGGGCGGTGAGCGCATAGGCGATCGCTGCCGCCATCGCAGGGCCGCTCATCGCAGAGGCCATGCCGCCGACCGTATAGGTCGCCTCCCCGATCGTGGCGACAGACTGCGTCAAGAAAGCGATGTGGAGCTGCCCGCCAAAGGTGTTCAGGATCGTCCCGATCAAAAGAGAACAAAACAATCCCTGCGCCATAGCCGACAATGCGTCCACGCCATAGCGACGAAGCGATATTTCAATGTTCTTTCGCCGAAAAAACGCCAGCCATTTTTCTTTCATAATATATGGGTCTCCTTGTTTGAAGGCGCACACCCCTCCCCAGGGTACGAACGCTGACATGAAAACGGTTTGCCGAAACATTGTAGCCCTATGTCAAATTCTTGTCAACATCCAAACAGACGAACCCTTTCAATTTCTCTGGCACAAATCCTGGTTTTTTAGCCATCGTACTAGCATATTTGCTCCAAAAAATTTTTGAACCGTGGTAACCGAAGAATGGAATTTTGGGAATGGGCGTCTTCAAGAATTCCTTTTTTGGTAAGGTGCCTTTTCGCAGCCATCCATTCCCGAGGATTGTGTTTTGCAACTTGCAATCGTTCTTCTGCAGGCAGGGATTCTTTTTGAACAACAAATCTTAAAAAATCCTGTTCAAGTGGCGTCAATTCGTTCCAGATTTTTTCATATATTTTTTCACACAAGGTCTCGTCTACCTGCGCCAATACTCTATCTGTCAGTTCTTTTTCTCCGAAATCCCACATGTATTTTCCAAAGGCCTGGTACGCAAAAGCATACCCCTTTGTCATTTCTGCCAGTTGAAAAGCGGCCTCTTGCGAAAGCGATAAGGTTTCTTTATAATTTGTACAAATTCGTTCTATATTCAAAGGTGTCATTTCATATTTCGTCGCACGAAGAAAGAAAGTCAGGCCATCTGAATTTTCAACGTTTTCGATATCGTCATACAATCCGGCAACCATCAGGAAGATAGGAAGGTCTTCACGAATAAGAATTTGAAACTCCTGAATGAAATCAATAATTGCATCCGTTTTTCGAATTTCATCAATAACAACAAGTACCCTCTTCTTTCTTTTTTTTATCTCTCGCAAAAGAAGCTTTAATGCACTGTCAATGCTGGCAATAGGGCTTTTTTTTGAAAGATTCAAACCTATACCAAAGGCAGATAAATTTAAGCTGGTGTCAATGTAATTCATTAAAAACGGTACTTCACTGTAGAGATTTGCGACCAGATCTTCCGTGATCGAAGAATTGGATTTCAAGTCCACAACAATCCATCGGTCTTTTTGACGCATATTTTTTTCAAGAGCGGAAAGCGTAACCGTTTTTCCAGTTCCCCGAATGCCGGTGAGTTTGAAAGCCTGCTCTTCCGCTACATCACTATCCAGGGTATCTATCATTTTATTGATTAGTACATCTCGGTTGATATATTGGTTTGGAATTTTACCAAAACTTATTGCGTAGGGATTTCTATTTTTCATTGAAGTCACCTCCAACAGAACCAGATTCGTTATTCTCTAAAATATCATATCATATTGCTTTGCATAATTCTATAAAGGAAGTACTGATTTAATCGTATTCCTTGAAAACCATGTGCACAAATCGCATAGGAATGTCCCTGCGGGACTAGCTTCGCGTCGCATTCGTGCAGCAATTTGGCACAAAGGAAATACCCACAGGGCAAACTCGCTTAAATCGGCGTTTCCTAAAATTTGATTATCATGGTATGAATCTGTGTCGAGTAGCAATATTCGACATTATATGCTATGATATAGGGAAGGAATTGAATAAATTCGTTTCCTATAACCTGAATCCGTGAGCCCAATCACGAATTCTGTTTGCTTAAATACTGTATTTATGGGGTAAACCTATGCTTTGAAAACTATTTTCACCTTCACCTGTTGGGTGAGGAAAAAATATTGTA
>JAFUXY010000519.1 GCA_017477005.1 Lachnospiraceae bacterium
GGCGGAGATTTTGCAGCTTTTGATGTTGGCGCCGTCTCTGGCGATTCTGGATGAGACGGATTCCGGCTTGGATGTGGACGCGGTACGCACCGTTTCAAAGGGGATTGAAGAATACAAAAAATCCGTCGGCGGCGCATTGATCATTATCACCCACAGCACCAGGATCCTCGAGGCTCTTTCGGTGGACGTGGTGCATGTATTGGTGGAGGGACGCATCGTGGCCGAGGGCGGCGAGGAGATTATCGCAGATATCAATGAAAATGGGTTTGAAAAATATGAGGCGATGTGAAGGCGAACGCGTTTGACATACGCTTCCCCATTTTAGGAAAGGCATAGAAAATGGCAGGAAAAGAAAAAACACAGGTGGAGGATATCGACCGCAGTATCTACGATTTTCGATTTGAGGAAAACGACGCCTACAAGGTCGATGAAGGATTGACGGAGGACATTGTACGGCAAATTTCCGCGGAAAAAAATGATCCGGAATGGATGCGGGATTTTCGGCTGCATTCGCTTTCGATTTTTGACGAGACGGAGATGGTGGATTGGGGTCCCGAGATCAGCGGACTGGATATGGAAAACATTGTGACCTATGTTCGTCCGAATACAGAGCGGATGCATGCCGATTGGAAGGAAGTGCCGAAGGATATCAAGGAGACCTTTGAGCGGTTGGGAATTCCGCAGGCGGAGAGAGAATCGCTGGCTGGCGTGGGCGCCCAGTATGATTCCGAGCTTGTCTACCACAATGTCAAAGAAGAGGTAGCGGCGCAGGGCGTGATCTATACGGATCTCGAAAATGCGCTGCATTCGGAGCATGCCGATCGGATCCGCCAGCATTTTATGAAGCTCGTGCCGCCGACCGATCACAAATTTGCGGCGCTGCACGGGGCGGTTTGGTCGGGAGGTTCCTATGTCTATGTGCCGCCCGGCGTGTCGGTGGAAATTCCGCTGCAGTCGTATTTTCGTTTGAATGCGCCAGGGGCGGGGCAGTTTGAGCATACGCTGATCATTGTGGACAAGGGAGCCTATCTGCATTTCATTGAAGGATGCTCGGCGCCCAAATACAATGTCGCCAATCTCCATGCCGGATGCGTGGAGCTGTACGTGGGAGAGGATGCAACGCTCCGCTATTCGACGATCGAAAACTGGTCAAAGAATATGTACAATTTGAATACGAAGCGGGCGAAGGTGGAAAAGGGCGGAAAGGTCGAGTGGATTTCCGGTTCCTTTGGATCGCATGTGTCTTATCTGTATCCCATGAGCGTGCTGGCGGGGGAGAATGCGAGGGCGGAATTCACGAGTGTGACCTTTGCCGGGAAAGGACAGAATTTGGACACCGGCACAAAGGTGGTGCACAATGCGCCGCATACGTCTTCCTACATCAACACGCGGTCGATCTCCAAGGACGGAGGTATTTCGACGTTCCGCAGCTCGGTCGTTGTCGCAAAAAATGCGGTTGGTTCGAAGTCTTCGGTGTCCTGCCAGTCGTTGATGCTCGATGATATTTCCCGGTCGGACACGATACCGGCTATGGACATCCGAACCTCGGACGTGGACATCGGACATGAGGCAAAAATCGGCCGGATCAGTGACGATGTGGTGTTTTATCTGATGAGCCGGGGAATGAGCGAGGAGGATGCGAGGGCTTTGATCGTGAGCGGCTTTGCCGACAACGTAGGAAAGGAGCTTCCGCTGGAATACGCTGTGGAGATGAACAATTTGATCCGTCTGGAAATGAAAGGAAGTATCGGATGAGCAGGGAACAGACTATGACCATCAACCGTCTGCCAGCGCCGACCTATCGATGGCTGAATATGAATGCGGTCAAGGCGGAATCGTTTTCCGGCGGATCCGCTGGAGTCAAAGAGTCGCATACCGAAGGAATTATATTTCATGAAACGACCTATGATCCCGGCCGGATTGCGGCCAATATGGGAGAAGAGTTCGACGCTATCTTCTCCGCCTCCGGATGCAGCATGGGATCGTATTCGATCCCAGCGGATAGGAAGGAGGGCTTTATTCGGCGTGTGTATTCACTAAAGGATGCTGACGCCTTGTCTCCGATTCGGGTGGAGGTGAAGGAAAACGCAGAGTGTACGATCATCCTGTGCATCAATGGGCAAGGGGTGAAAGAAGTCGAAAAAGCGCTGCATTTTGCCTCCCAGGTACGGGCCACGATTGGCGACGGCGCTGCGCTGAAATTGGTGGAAGTCGTCATGGCGCCCGGATACGACGTATTCTGTGATATTGGAGTGGAGGCCGCAAAGAACAGCTCATTTGAGTTGGTGCAGTTGTTTTTGACGGCGAAGCGCACCTACAGCGGGTGTCGCTGCGAATTGCTGGGGGAAGCGGCCTCCATGGAGGCGGATATTGCCTACCACGTTGCAAGTGAGAGCCTGGATATGAATTATATTGCCAACCATTGGGGACGGAAGACAACGTCTCGGATGAATGCGGCCGGAGTGCTGAAAAGCGGGGCCGAGAAGCTGTTCCGGGGCACGATTGATTTCAAACGGGGCGCCAAGGGAGCGATAGGAAACGAGCAGGAGGACGTACTTTTGCTCGATGAGCAGGTTATCAACCGCACGATCCCGCTGATCCTGTGCGCGGAAGAGGATGTGGAAGGAAATCACGGGGCGACGATTGGAAAACTGGCGGCCGATCTGTTGTTTTATTTGCAGTCGCGAGGTCTTTCTACGGAAGAGATTTATGAAATGATGGCGCGTGCAAGGCTTGAGGCGGTAGCCCGCAGAATAGGGGACACGGAAACTGAGGAAGCCATTTGGGACTGCTACAGCGCCCTATAGGAGAAAGGAAATATATCGTGGATTCCATACGAAAAAAACTGTCTTCCTTTCCGGTGTTGGAGGAACAGAAGGTACATTATCTCGACAACGCCGCCACCACGCAAAAACCTGGCTGTGTAATCAATGCGGCGGCGAATTATTATCGTTTGCACAATGCAAAC
>JAFUXY010000520.1 GCA_017477005.1 Lachnospiraceae bacterium
AAAATCATGAAAACATTGGATTACGAGCCATGCACTTGCAGCATGGCTCGTGATGGGAATAAAAAACACATTGCCCGCTTATTTATCGACTGTTCCTAAACCTTTCGATGCGGTGTAAGCTGCATAAAGTTTGACGGCTCGTCTCAGTTGAGAACGAACAGAAACAGACAGTACTTCAAATTCATGTTCCTTTTCAAGATAGAACAGGTAGGTATCTGTGTCGCTCCAGTTCAGGATATTATCGGCTCTTTTTATTCTGGAAGCCGTATCTCCGATCACGGCATCGCTATATTCAGTATTGGATCTAAGCCACCGTTTGAATTCGTCTGTCTGTATCATATATTGCCTTCCTCCATGACTTCATTCACTGTATTGCCAATGAATTGGGCAAGATTGACGGGAACAGCGTTTCCTATCATTTGTTCAACCTCGGTCTTGCTGCCAATCCATTTATAATCGGCAGGAAATGTTTGTATCAAAGCACGTTCGCTGGTCGAAAGAACATGAAGATTCTCATTTACGGGGCATGCATCATTTTTGTGTCCTGGATAGCCTTTTGGAACAGGTCGATTCACACCACGCATCGTTGGGGCTGGTTCGTCAATTGAAAAAACAGCTCTCCTATTATAATTACGCGGATGCCTGTAATAATATTCAAACCCCAAGGTATCTCCAAAATAGTCTCGCAAGGTCATCGATTTTTTTGAAAGACGATTTGTAAAAGCATCAAACGCAAAATTGTCCTCTTTGTCTTTGATGCCAAAACAAATAAAACGCTTTCTTTTTTGCGGTGTTCCACAAAGGCTGGCATCGAGTACTATTTCAGTCAGACCATATCCCGCCTCTTTGAAAATGCTTCTTGCTTTGGCGTAGGCTTGACTTTTTCTTGTACGATCCACATTTTCCATCACGAAACATCGTGGTGTAATACCAGCTATTATTTTTGCATAGCATTCTGTCAGTTCAGCACGATCGTGTTCTATTCTCTTGCCTGCTTGCGAAAAATCCTGGCAAGGCGGACCGCCGATAATCATATCGGGCGTGTATGCTTTGATGCGTTCTATTGCGTTGTCTGTATCCGATAAATCAAATTGTATAATTGGATGATGAAAATTCTCTTTATAACAGTTGATAGCAGTATCCCACTGTTCAAACGCAGCAACAATATCATGCCCAGCATTTTGAAAGCCTAATGATAGGCCACCGCATCCTGCGAACAAGTCAACAACTCTCATTTTTCGCTTTCCTTTCTTGATGTTTTATGATACAATTATATGTATTGTGCTAGTATAAGGTAGAATCAAATAGACGTCAAGTATTTGACGTCTAAACTATAGCTAAACTTAGAGAAGAGGGTGTCATTATGTCAAGTGGTTTATTTGGGATAGAACACACAAATCGCTCAGATAAGCAACATTGGACAAAAAACTGTTTTAACTCATCATTTCCGACTGCATTGGCTTGTTATATGATGGAAAACAAGAAGAAGGCGATATATGCTCATTTAGGGGTGGTCGGCGGTGAACTAAAGATTGTATGTGACGAGATTGAGATCAACGAGCTTTTTAGATGCGGGAACAAAAAGGCAGGGGAACTCTTTTTTCATTTCGAAACAAAATTCAAACCATATCAACAATATTGTACGGATGCTTTGGACAGTATTGATTTAGTCGTGAAAGATCTTGATGGGAACTATCTTGCACCTGTGGAAGTCAAGTTGACAGTTTTGCCTTCAAGCGCTACATCTACCAGACCGGAAACGGAATGGGGAAGTGAAATCGTTGTAAGAACCGCAACAACATCCTATCTGGCTATTGGCATTTGGGATCAGGTGAAATTAGAAAGAGATCGAATTCGAGATATTTTTGAAGATACATGTGCCGGAATTGGTTCCTGGACAAACGATTATGAGATGGCTCACAAAACATCCGATCTAAAAACCTGCCTGGAAACTTTTGAAAAGGAATTCCTAAAACATCAGCGACCGCTGGTCATGCAGCCGCTATGGAAAACAAAAGGACAATCGCCGATATTGGATGATGACGCATTCGATATTGTTGTGTGGTCGGACATGGCATTTTCACGCTTGTTTATCGACACAGAATCAGGAGATACCATGAGCAGACCAATGAGAGCGACCGCACGCATGTCCAAATGCCTGTGGGAATTAAGCAAATCCGGACGAATTCGTATAGATTCAATATACAGACAGATGACATTTAATCAACAGAATGATAAAGAGGTAGCTCCGAGCGGCACTGTTTGGAGAGGATATATCACATCAAACAGGGTAGTTAAGCCGTGCATTACCAAGGATGAGGTGAATAAAATTATTCTTTCTCCGGGATATTTTGAAAGATTGAAGCCTGAAAGAAGATTGGATCAGACCTTGTACATGTACCATATGCTGGAGATGATGTCATCTAAAAGTGATTCTTCAGGAGATTGATA
>JAFUXY010000521.1 GCA_017477005.1 Lachnospiraceae bacterium
GTCGGCGTGTTCAGCACTGCGGCCTCGATCTTCCCATCGTCCGACGTAAAGCCTACGTCCATTACCACATCATCGCCGTATTTCGCATAGGCGTATTGGTTCTTTTCAGAACCGGAGCGGATAATTGCTGAAATCAGCGTGCGGAAACCCACCCGCATCCCTTCCGGAATCGACTCGGAGTTGTCCAAAAGCAGCAGTGTCTTGATCGGCACTTTCTTGTCCGAGATCGGCCCATATTCTACGTTCTCGCAAGGGGTCTTTCCAACCAGCACATCGACCCCCTGTATCTTGCCCGTCAAGCCCCGGACAAACAGGGTCGGATTGCCGCCATTTTCGTGCAGCCCCACCACGCTGGCGCTGCCAGTTGCAAAAACAGCCTGGCTCAATACAAGCCAGGCCAAAAATACAAAACATAAAGGACGTGCCGCCCTGCGGCAGCACATCCCAAAAGAGTGACCTCTCCGTTGTCCATCAGTCGTACGCACGATCATAGGTGGTCTCTCCGTCTTTAATCACAACAAGATTCTTGCTCTTCTTTTCATCGTTCTTCAGGATCAGGGTGAAATGCGCCTTCTTCACTCCGTAATTCGTCCTTTGTTTGTAGATATCCGCGCCGGATTCCTCGAGGGAAGAGACCATATCATCCCATTCGTCAATGACCTCGTCCTCACCATCCGCAGCCGCCTCGGCCAGTTCCGCCACGCCATCTATATAGAAGGAAGCGGTAATCGTGCGACCCTTTCTCGTCACCTTGGCGTCGTCAAACGAGTCCTTGATCGTTGCGCGGACATCCTTTGTAAACGCCTCGAGCTTTTTCTTTTCTCCCGCCGGGATCGAGTCCCCCTTCAAACGCACCACCTGAGCCTGCGTCAAATCCGCATTCACTGGAACGCTTTTCGCAAAAACCGTACTCCCCGACAGCAGCATCAAAGATGCCGACAAAGCCGCTACTCCACAAACTGTGTCCTTGATCCATCGTTTCATGAAAATTTCCTCCTTGTTGTATGTTGTTTTTTGAAGCATCTTTGGCATATTCCCTATTTGTTGATCTTCACCGACTTGACCTTGCTGTATTTGGAATAGTAATTGCTGCTTCCCACTTTGACGAATGTGCATATCCGCACATAATAGGTCTTTCCCCTCTGCAATCCAGTGATCTTCGTCGAGGTCTTCGAAGCCCCTTTGATATCGCGGCTGCCGCCCCATCCGCCACTGAACTTCTTCGAGGTCGACCAAGTCACTTCGTAGCCGGAAACCCCGCTTTTCTTCTTCCATTTCACCTGCATGCTCCGAGTTGCTACGTTTTTCACGCTTGAAAGCGTCGTGGACGGCGCCGCAATTTGGAAGGAAATCGTCTTTGTCGTCTTTTTGTAGTTGCCCGAAGCTGCCGCCTCGATCGTCACCTTCACCGGTCCCGGCCGTAGTCCTTTGACGATGCAGGTATTCTTGCCGGAGGGCTTGAAGCTCGCGTACGCCCCCGAGGAAGATTTGAATTTCAAGGAACCCTTGTATCCGCTCACCACGATCTTGCCGGTCTCCCCTACACCAATCGAGGAAGGATACTTGACCGAAAGCGGTTGGGCTTTCTTTGTCGATGACGCGCTCGCCTGGAATTTCACCATGAGATTGTATGTACCCGTGCAATAATACCGGGGGCCGCTGTCAATCTTGATATAGTACGTCCCGGCAGACAGCTTCATACCTGTCCGCGTAGTCGTGTAGGACTCAGAATCATAGAAGTACCGGGTCAACAACGAGGAATAGGTATTCGTGCTCCTATACAGGTATAGTCTCCACAGTATATCCCAATTTGCGTCCTTGACCGCCCTGTGATAAAACGCAAAGCTCACAGTCCCGGTGGTCGGGATGGTAAATTTGTAATAATTCTGCTTGCCTGAGCCTGTGATATAATCCGATGTATATACATTGGTCGATATGGATCTCGCCCAGTAAAAGGAATCGTTCACATAGGAGTCCAATGTATCCGCCGTGTCTGTCGATACCGATTCTTTCTCGGTCACTCCTTCCTGCGTTTTTGCCTCGCCAGAACCCTCGCTCTCTTCTTCTACCGGAACGATCTCTTCTACATCATTGTCCGCAGCTTCGGCGGCCTCCGTAGTCTGCGCTGCATCGGTCGCCACATCTTCCGTGGTCTCTCCTGAAACATCTGTCCCATTTTCCTCGTCCGAACTGTCCGAGGTATTTTCTTCGGCTTCTTCCACTGAAACATCACTTGCACTAGATTCCGCAGAATCTGTACTTTCTTCCGAATCCTCTGTGCTTGCTTCTGGCAGATCCTCTGAGGAAGCCTCATCCTCTATTTCGCTCCCATTGTCTTCTGTCTTCGCCTCATCAACCTGGGACTCCGCAACCGACTCGCTATCTGCATCTGCTGCGATTTCCGCCTCTTCGCCAGATACAACATCCGCCACTATCGTTTCATCCGACAATTCTCCTGTTTCGCTCGCGGACACAGAAACGGATCCTAGCAGCGAAAATACCATCGCCAAACTGACCATCATCGCCCAAATTCGTTTTTTCATAGCTCCCCCTTTCTAAACTGGAATAAGTATTTCGTAAGCAACCTGCCGCCATCGTCTCTGTGATAAGTGTTACCTATTATACTCTCTGGTAAAATACTTTGTCAACCGTAGTACGAAATTGGCATGTTCCCTGCAAGAACTGTTTTTTCTTTGCCACTTTCGACAAATCTCCTTGCCAGAAACGCATAAACTATGTACCATTTTACCACATCGTGGCATTTTTGCAACCGTGTTTTCCGTTTTCTTCTTTTTATCTGCGAAGGGTTGACGTAGGTTTTTCTACTATTATATACTTTAAGAAACCGTTGATTAAGGAAACGCTGATTAAAGCGTTTCCTTTGCGCCAAATCGCTGCACGAAGTGCATTCCTATGCGATTTGTGTGCATGGATTTTGAGGAAATACGATTAAATCAGTGCTTCCTTAAAGCGAGTTTGCCCTGTGGGTATCTCCTTTGCGTCAAATCGCAGCACGAATACGACGCGAAGACAGTCCCGCAGAGGTATTCCTATACGATTGGGTGGAGGGCAGGCTATGGGGTTCTATATCAATCCGGGAAACGAAAATTTCAGAGAAATCGTGAACGATGAATACATTGACAAGACGGGCTTGATCTCCGTGATCAACGATACTATCGGGACGATATGAAGGAGAGCGCCCCTCTTTGGTACAACAACGAGCAGGCGCTCCGGGCGGTGGTCAAGCTGGCGTTCTTCACGTATCGGGATCATTATGTCAAGCTGGAGGAGCTTCCCTCGGGTACCGGCTACGTGGACATGGCCTACATCCCGAAGAAATACGACCCGTCCCCGGCCCTCGTCATTGAGCTAAAGGCGGGGGGCTCGCCCGAGGAGGCCATGGCACAAATGCGTTCGAGGAACTACGCCTCGTCAGTGCAGGGACTCGGGACGGACGCTCTGCTCGTGGCGATTACCTACGACAAGGACGACAAGAGCAAGCCGCATCATTGCAGGATCGAGAGGGCGTAAGGTCATATTCCAAGATACTACAGCATAACTTCGCTTTGGGATATGCAGGGGTATATTCCGAAATTCCGCACCCAAATCCTGAAAGCATAAGCGCTCGCCTTCGCTCGCATTTTTCAGAATTTGGGTGCAGAATTTCGGAATGACAGTCACACTAAGCATCTAAAGATGCAAGTGTGACTAGTCAGAATCTAAAATACAAAAACGGATTATAGGAATCCGCTACTAGGAAGGCGATGGACAGGATCCACAGGATTCCCACCAGCATCGGGCGGAGGGTTTTCCACTTTGAAGAAAGACGCCAAGGAAGCGAGCAGGCAACGCACGCCAACAACAGGACACCCCTGGTCCGGGCGTAGAAGCCCACGCTTTTCAAATACAACGGTACGCCAATACCGACCATCGCCTTCAAATAATTGCACAACGCAGCCATATCCGTATGAGCAAAAATAGTCCATCCGATTACGACAAAAAACATCGTATAAATATTCCCAAACGCTGAGGGAAGGATTTTTATTACCTTTTTCAGCAACAATTTTTCGGCAATCAACAAGACGGCGTAATACAATCCCCACAAAACAAAATTGGCGGCTGCGCCATGCCACAGACCTGTCAATATCCAAACCACGAAGATATTGGCGATCTGCCGGAAAGCACCGTTTCGATGTCCGCACAGAGGAATGTAGACATATTCGCGAAACCATGTCCCTAGCGAGATGTGCCATCTCCGCCAAAATTCCGTAATGCTCTGCGAAATATAAGGATGGTCGAAATTCTCCAGAAAATGGAATCCAAACATCCTGCCGAGTCCGATTGCCATATCTGAATATCCCGAAAAATCAAAATAAATCTGAAACGTAAAAGCGATCGCGCCCAGCCACGCTCCTGCAGTCGACAGCCCCGGCGCATAGGCAGAGATCTCGTCAAATAAAGCTCCAGCCGAATTTGCCAACACAACTTTTTTGGCTAGGCCGATCGAAAATCGCCAAACCCCTTCCGAAAAATCCGCCAAAGAGACACTGCGTAAGGACAACTCTTTGGCCACCGTTTTGTACTGCACGATCGGCCCCGCAATGAGCTGTGGAAACATCGATACATACGCCCCAAAGGAAACGATATTTCTCTCTGCGGGTACAACACCCCGAAAGACATCGATCACATAACTCAATGTTTGAAAAGTAAAAAAGGATACTCCGATCGGAAGCGGTATTCCCGGCAGCGGGATATGCATTCCAAAAACGCTATTGATTGTTTGCAAAAGAAAATCCGTATATTTGAACACGCACAATACGGATAGATCTCCGACCACGCCTATTACAAGCAGCGTTTTGGCAGATTTTTCGTTTCTCTGCTTGCGGCAGCGCTCCATCCACTGCGCGATCCAGAAATTGAACGCGATCGAAAACAACAGGATGAACACGTACACCGGCTCACCCCAAGCGTAAAACAGCAGACTCACTGCCAGCAAAAAAGTATTTTTCCAGCGGGTCGGCACAATATAATGTCCGAGCAGCGTGAACGGCAAAAAGAGAAGCAGAAATACAAAAGAGGAAAAAACCAATTATTTGATCTCCTTTTCCACTATATCCGAAGCGGCACTCGCATCCGCGCAAACACACATTACGACGACATTTCCATGCTGTTTCAAATAGGCGTTCTGAATCCTCTCCACCTCTTTCGCGTCGTAGGCTTCAAATAGCGTTTCCTGTTCAGAAAGGTAATTCTCCAGCGACGCATTGATTTCCCCTGCGACAGAATCATCCGCACAGGAAAACACCGCCACTGCTTCGGTGGTCGAGCCACTCTTGTAAAATGCTCCCTCCGCCCCGTCCGGCACGTCCATATAGAGGGATATGTCTTCTGCAGCAATTTCCCCATGGGCTTCGTCGAAAGAAAGTGTATCCACCAGCGTTTTCGCCAACGCATTCGGGTCAATCGATTGGGCCGAATCCGCTGCGCCGCCCCCACCGCAGCCACAGAAAAACACCGCCAGCAACAAACAAAGAGAAATCCATTTTTTCATTATCATTACCTCATTTTCAGTAACTATTCAGTCAGTCCGCATTCCTCAAATCGCAAACACGCTGCTTCGCAGCTTTACCGCCACATTCGTGGCCGTTTGCTCATTGTCGGGTGCGAACTGCCTATGCGTCATATATGAAAAACATATGTCAGCCTGAACGCAAGCGTTCGTCTGCCAAAGTTTTCATATATGACTGAATAGTTACTTTTTCATCATTTTGCAACATTTCCTTAACGATTTTATTACATTTGAGGCAATAGTACAAGGGATTTTTCGCACCACTATCAAAAATGGCACCTTGAAAAAACAGATACCTTGTTTCACGAAACCATCTCCGCCAACCGCCTGCGGATCTCGTCATAATGCTCGACTTGATGAGGGTAGGTGCAATACGAACAATTTTTGATGCGTTTCTCCCCCCTCTGCTTGAACACGGGATGCCCCGGGCAGTCCTCGCGCCAATAAAACGGGCAATAACAAAACAGGCAATTCAGACTGTCTATCACCTTGTGGCAAGGGTAATATTCACAATCTTTGTTTTCAAAAAACTGATACGCCCGAACGGGATGATATTCCCGCATCCTAGCTACAAAGGCTCCGGCCAATCCCGGCGCAGACGGATAATACAAATGCGCGAACCCCCACAAATGCCCCTTCCCTGCATGCATACACCTCCAAGACGATGGGACAAACGGCTTTTCGGCGACGCAGTCTGTTCCGTTGTTTTCGCTGTCAAAATAATGAAATTCATGCCCCCGGATTTCAGAAATCCCCGATAGCAAATGTTCCGCCCCGCCTCCCGCTCCACAAATTCGCACATAACCAAATCGCACCAAGTGCCCGGCATTTTTGCAGCCTCCGTCCACTACGCCCACCATTGGAAACCTCTCTCCACTCGCGCCCTCGATCCATTCGTGCAAATACAAAAAGCCTCCGCATTCCGCCAAACTCGGCATCCCTGATTCGATTGCCTTCCGTATCGACTCCCGCATAGTTTGATTGTCTGACAATTGCTTCGCGAATAATTCCGGATAACCTCCTCCCAGCAGCAGCCCCGACACGCCCTTCGGCAATTCTTTGTCGTGCAAGGGTGAAAAAAAGGTAATATTTGCTCCTGCTGCCTCCAGGCATTTTATATTTTGATGGTAATAAAAACAAAAAGCCTCATCCCTCGCCACAGCCAAAAGTGGTGCTTTGGTCTGCGCGGGTCTTTCGCCATTTCCCCGACTCTGCTCCAGCTCCACGCCATCTTCCGGAATCCGCTCCTTCTGTCCCAGATCCGCACCTTCTTCCAGAAGCTGCTCCGACAACCCCAGATCTCCACTCTCTTCCCAAATCCGCTCCAGCAGTTCCAGATCCACACCTTCTTCGATCTGTCTTGCAAACGCCTCCGCCTGTTCCCTCAAATTGTCTATTTCTGTCGGCAGCAAAAGCCCCAAATAACGACTTTCCAAATGAATCTCTCTACAATGCGGTACGAAACCAAAAATCCGCGCCGAAGAATGCATCTGTTCCAACAACTCCTGTGCCGAAGGGCGAATTGTTTCAAAAAAACTTTTTGACATCCGGTTGAAAACGATTCCGGCAATCCGCCCTTCGACATCGTCTAAAAGAATCCCTCTTAATATAGAAAGAACAGTCTGTCCCATTCCCTTTGCGTCCACCAACAGCAAAATGGGAGTCTGGGTATCGCAGGCCACCTGATAGCAAGAACCGTTTCGGATTCCTTTCGCTCCGGCGATCCCATCATACACCCCCATAGCGCCTTCCAAAACGCAGATTTTCCCTCGCGCTTTTTTCAGCGTATTTTGCATCTGCGTTTTCGTCATAAAAAAAGGATCCAGATTTTCACAAGGTACCCCGGCTATCTCGCTGTGAAACATAGGATCAATGAAATCGGGGCCGCATTTATACCCTTGCACCTCGCAGCCATGCCCTCGCAAAAGCGTCATCAAAGCACAGGCAAAAAGCGTCTTGCCTGCGCCACTTGACGACCCTGCGATCAGAATTCGCCCCGTCTTTTTGCCCTGGATCTTCCCCATCTCCTTTTCCTCCGATTTGTCCATGGCATCCTCCTTTGTCTCCTATTTGCTCATCCGGCAAATCGAAAGCTCATCACCCACACCGGATTCTGCGCCTGCATCAAATGATAATCTCCCAATGCCTTTGCATTTGCAACCGAAATCTGCTCGACCACGACTTCCTCTATAGAAAAAATCGTTTGCAATTCAGAAAACTCTGCCAGGGTTTCAAGACTAACAGCGGATATTACCACTGACGCGCAAGCGTTCCGATCATACACCGCTTGCAAAATATCACGCAGCCGCCCGCCACTTCCGCCCACAAACACGCACGATGGAGCTGGCAGAGATGAAAACACTTCCGGCGCCTCTCCTTCCACAACGCACACATTTCCCACACCAAGATGCCTGAGATTCGCCCGAATCAAATCGACCGCCGTATGGTTTCTCTCAATCGCAAAGACCGAAAGGCTCGTAGAAAGCCCCGCCGCCTCAATCGCTACCGACCCGGTCCCGCTGCCAACATCATAGAATACATCATGTTCCATCAAATGGAGACGAAAAAGAATCGCATGCCTGACCATTTCTTTTGTCATTGGCACTTTTTCACGCAAAAAATTCGAATCCGATTGTAATGGGAGTAGTCTCTTTTTCTCGGGATGTTTGTTTTCAATCAACACGGTGCATAGTCCTGCAACTTGCTCTCCTTTAGACTCCGGCCTAGCATATTCCGCGGCGGAAATCGTGTGAATGGATTCGTCTTCATAGGAAAGCTGAAACCCCAAATGAAGCGTACAATCCGGCAATCCCGCTTGACAAAGAATCTTTGCCAGTTTTTGCACATCTCCTGTCCCGGATACCAGCACAAACACGGCCGGATGTGTCCGCACTTTTTCCGTAATTTCCCAAAACACTGCTTCCTCTGCCGAACGCCCATGTACACTCAGACATGGGGCGTTTGACCAAGGGATGCCGATTTTTGCCGACATATAGGAAATGGAAGAGATTCCCGGCAGGAGAATGATCTGAAAAGAAAAATGTCTGTTATTTTGTGATTCGGCAAACTTTCGCCAGAATTGTTGTGCTCCACTGAAAAAACCACTGTCTCCCGAAAATAATATGGCACTTTTCTGGGGGTGTTTTTCTAAAAGAATCGGGAGAATATCTTCAAACAAGTAAAAGGGATAGGATTCTTTTTCCGGGAACTCCGCTACCAATCGCTTCGCCCCAAAAATTAAATCGCATTCCCCAATAGCCTCTATCGCTTCCTGTGTCAAACTTTTTTTTGACCCGGGACCGCAACCAATTAGATACAAAACGTTTCTACCTGTACGATTGCCATCCAAAACGATGTTTTGATGCGATTTCTCGCCATTCAAAGATGATTCCCCGCCATACCGCCACAGTGCTTCCTCGACGGATAGTCCTACATCCTGTTTGGGCTTTCGGACGACATATAATTCTACATCCGTGCCTTTGGCCGCTTTGACTTTTTCCTCAAAACCTCCTGTTCTCCCCGATTCCTTTGAAACCAAAATTTTTATATTATATTGGCGGATCAGCACCTCATTGAGCTCCGAGGAAAACGGGCCGTGCATCGCAATAATCTGTTTCCCCAATAGCCCTGCCTTTTCACAGAGCAAAATACTTTGAGCCGACGGTAATACCCGCACATACAGTCGGCTCCTCACGCTTTCATTGGATGCAAACACCGACAAATCCTTGCTTCCCGTGGTCAGTAGAATATTGCCTGTTGTCAAATGCAATGCTTTTTCGCAAGATCTAATATCCGAAAACCATCGGATTTTCACAGCATTTTTTTCGCCTTCCTCCGAAGTGATTTCTTCCTCTCCCGGCAATCCTTCCGTCTCTACTCCGTTCCCAAAATCACCTTTCAAACCATTTCTGACAATCCGCACATAATCAACCGCTGCCGCTTTGCAGGCTGTTTTTATATTTTCCGACGCCTCCTGCGCAAACGGATGTGTCGCATCAAACACCCGCCCCGGCTTCTGTTCCCGAAAAAACTGCTCCATCGCTTCCGCATCCATCCGCCCTTTTCGGATTTCTACGATCGGATGCGGCGACATTACTTCTTCGCCATAATCCGTAGCCACACAAACGATATGTGAAAGCCCCGCTTCCGCAAAGCCTTGTGACAATTGCCTTCCCTCTGATGTTCCGGAAAAAATAATATTCCGATGATCCATCCTACTCATCCCCATTTCCGCGGTGTGACCAGCTTCCCTTGAATAATTTGCGTCATAGAATTGCCAAAAATCACTGTAGTAGTCATATCTGTCGGCTCGTCCATCAGTTCCTTCAATGTACAAACTTTGGAAAAAGTATTATCGCGGCCAATATTTTTTACCAATCCACAGGGACGGTTTTCTCCCATATAGGGAAGCAGAATCCGGCACGCTCTTTTGAGAGTATCTGCCCGCCCTTTGCTGGAAGGATTATAAATCGCAATCGCAAAATCCGCTTCACAGGCCGCGACCAGTCTTTTTTCAATAAGCTCCCACGGTGTCAAAAGATCACTCAAACTGATTACACAAAAATCGTGTCCAAGCGGGGCTCCGAGCATCGCTGCTCCGGCGGTAGCCGCCGTCACCCCGGAGATAACAGAAATTTCGCAAGGCGCATATTCTTCAGATAGTTCAAAAATCCAAGAAGCCATTCCGTACACACCTGCATCGCCGCTGCAGACTAGGGCCACTTTTTTGCCCTGCTCCGCTTCCTCAAAACACAGGCGACAGCGTTCTTCTTCCTGTCGCATCGAGGTTGTCAGAAATATTTTTTGTCCATCTTCTTCTAAATCGGCATTATTGAACAGTTCTTTTTTTACAATATTAATATAGGTGGTATAGCCGACGACCACATCCGCTGCCAGTATCGCAGAAATTGCCTCCTGCGTCATCATACTCCGGCTGCCCGGCCCGATTCCAACCAC